>JAYRDY010000012.1:0-20036 GCA_041909215.1 Cloacibacterium sp.
CAGGCATCCACATATTTTTCGTAAATTTTACCAATGTATTTCATGTTTGCACGCTCATCTGCTTCCAATAATTCTGGATTATTGAAATAAGCGCGAACCGTAATTAAATTATTTTTATAATTTGAAATCCTAGACTGTACTTTCTTGGGTTTGTACAAATCTGCATCAATATTAAGGTCCTTCATTGCTTTTTTTAAAACATTGAGGGAATCTTGGGTATCATAAATGGTGAAGTTTGACGGATAGCCTAAAAGATGTGCTTCGTTTCTTAAAATTCTGGCAAAAACCGAGTGGAAAGTACCCATCCAAAGGCTTCTTGCATTGCTTTCTCCTACGACTTTACCAATTCTGGATTTCATTTCTTTGGCGGCTTTATTGGTAAAAGTAAGCGCCAAAATATTAAAAGGATCTACACCGTTGGTAATAAGATGTGCAATTCTCATCGTGAGAACTCTCGTTTTACCAGAACCTGCCCCTGCCAAAACCATGAGTGGCCCTTGTAAAGTGGTAACTGCTTCGTACTGAGGTTCGTTGAGTCCTTGTAAATAATCCATTTTTTGTTGAAAATTTTTGTGCTGCGAATTTATGAAATTTTGTTGGATGTTACATGTTAAGGAACAGATCTTGAAAATGTGAAAGAAAAAACAAAACGTGTAAAATAGCCACGATGGAAACGGAAATCCTTTTTAATTTTTTTTGTTGGGATACCCTTTTTGCGTTTTAAACGCAGAAAGGGTTGTGTGATGAAAAAAAAATTAATAAGATTGTAGTGTACAGCGTGTGGAAAAGTGAAAAAATGAGAAAACGTGTGCTTCTAAAAATTAATTTTTTAATTCATTAAAAATCTGTATATTTGCCATTCAAAATTTTAAAAGAAAATGAGCACTATATTTAGTCTTTTCATGGTGTTAATCATCATAGCATCTGTTTTATTGATTATTATTATTATGGCGCAAAACCCTAAAGGTGGCGGTTTATCTGGTACTTTCGGCGGTTCTACGGCACAGTTTGGCGTACAGAGAACCAATGATTTTATGGAGAAAGCAACTTGGGTTTTAGCAACTGTAATTGTGGTTTTAATTTTCTTAAGCGTAGTTCTTACAGCTAAACCTTCTACCAATTTTGAAGGAAAAGAACCAGCTAAAAAAGAAGCTTCTGCTCCGCAAGCTCCTACACAAAAACCAACTGCAAATCCTGCAACTACAAAATAATTTATTATTTTACAAGATAAAAAAAGCGATTTAGAAATTTCTGAATCGCTTTTTATTTTAACTGAAGTCTTGCGATAAAATGCCGAACTTGCAATCCTAATTTCAGAAATTGATATTGGATTGGCGATCGTTTTTTATAATATTTCTCAATAAAAATATGCATGGCTCCGTAAAAATTCGCCAAATATTTTCTATCTTTTACGGTACTTTCTCCTTTAATATGCAGAATGGAATGCTTGCCGTAATACCAATTTTTGTAACCTTTTTTTAAAAATGTGTAGCACAAATCTATATCTTCTCCGTACATAAAATAGGTTTCGTCTAGACCACCAATTTCTAAATACACATTTTTTTTGGCTAATAAAAAAGCTCCTGTAATTATTTCTACTTCTGCGATTTCGGTTTCTGAAAGATCATTCCTGTAATAACTTTTCTTAGAAGTTTTTTTGGATTGAAAAGGCGAAAATAATTTTTCGAAACTGTTAAAAACATCAGGAACCGAACGTTTACATTCTGGTAAAAAATTACCGTTCAAGTCATGAAATCTAACTCCGAGACATCCAAAATTGGCTTGTTTATCTGCAAATTCTAGAATTTCTTGCATACAATGGCTTTCAAATTCTGTATCTGGATTTAAAAGCAAAATGTATTCTCCATTCGCTATTTTCGCAGCTTTGTTATTGGCTTTTGCGAAACCTTCATTAGCGGAATTTTCTATAAATTTTACAGAAGGAAATTCATTGATTAAATCTTTCCAAGAAGAATCTGGAGATTGATTATCAACAACAACAATCTCATAATCAAGATTTTGAACGTATTGCTGAATAGAGTTCAGACAATTTCTAAGCAATTGTGTTACATTGTAATTTACAATAAGAATGGAAAGCTTCAAAATATTTAAGATTTTTCGTTATACGGAAGTCGGTTGATGATAGACCGCCCAAGAGAAATTTCGTCTGCATATTCTAGCTCATCACCTACGGCAATTCCACGGGCAATTGTAGAAAAAGTAACCGGAAATTCTTTGAATTTTTTATACAAATAATACGCTGTTGTATCGCCTTCCATGGTTGCTGAAAGGGCAAAAATAAGTTCTTTTACTTCGCCATCATTCAATTTATTTTCAATAGAAGAAATATTCAGTTGGTTCGGGCCAACCCCTTCCATTGGTGATATTTTACCACCTAAAACCAAATATTTCCCATTGAATTTCGAAGTATTCTCAATCGCCATTACATCTCTTACATCTTCAACAATACAGAGTATTTCAGGATTTCGTTTATCATTACTACAGATTTCGCATAAATCATCATCAGAAAAATTGTGGCATTCTCTACAATATTTAATCTCTGTAACCAATTTTTGAATGGCATTTCCCAACGCAATTCCTTGAGATTGTGGCTGACGAAGCAAGTGCAAAGCCAATCTTAATGCAGATTTTTTACCAATTCCTGGCAAACCAGAGATTTCTTCTACTGCTTTTTCTAAAACTTTACTCGGAAAATTCATAGCACAAATGTACTTTTTAATTTGAAAATCTAAAAATCTGAATTTTTAAAATTATCTTTACCAAAACATTCTATAATGAAAAACCTGCAATATCCCTTATTTTTAAAATTCAAAATTACAACGCTTTCCAGCGACTTTACCATCACAGACAATAACGGAAATTCTTTGGCTTATGTACGCCAGAAAATGTTTAGACTAAAAGAAGATGTTGTTGTATTTAACAATGAAAGCAAAACACAAGAAAACTACAGAATAAAAGCCAACCAATGGATTGATTTTAATGCAAGTTACGCCATTACAGACCATTCTGGTAAGAATTTAGGCAAAATTGCCCGAAAAGGAATGCGCTCTATCTGGAAAGCAACCTATAATATTTTAGACAGTAACGATAACCAAAAATATAAAGTTCAGGAAGAGAATGCATGGGTAAAAGTTTTAGACGGATTGGTTGGCGAAATCCCTGTAATTGGTGCTTTTACCGGATATTTCCTCAATCCTACTTATATTGTTCGAGACAATAACGGAAAAGAAATCTATCGTCTCAAAAAAATGCCTTCCTTTTTTGGAAGAAAATTTCAGTTAGACCAAATTAATGATATTGAAGACGAAGAAGAAACATTAATTGTACTGAGTTTAATGATGATGGTTCTGCTTGAAAGAGCTACTGGATAAATCAAAAAAAAATAACAACCTGCTTTTCGCAGGTTTTTTTTATGGAGAAACTTCAAAGTATTCTTATCTTTGTAAGAAATCATTTTATATGTCTATTACGCATTTAGAACCTCAAAATATTTGGAAAAACTTTGCGGCACTCAATTCTGTACCGCGTCCTTCAAAAAAAGAAGAAAAAGTTATAGAATTTATTAAAAATTTCGGCGAAAATCTTGGCTTACCTACTTCTGTGGACGAAGTTGGCAACGTTATTATAAAAAAACCAGCAACTGCAGGCATGGAAAACCGCCAAACCATAGTAATGCAATCTCACCTCGATATGGTTTGCCAAAAAAACAACGATGTAGATTTTGATTTCGATACACAAGGAATTGAAATGTATGTTGATGGAGATTGGGTAAAAGCAAAAGGAACTACTTTGGGTGCAGATAACGGGCTTGGAGTTGCTGCAATTATGACGATTTTAGAAAGCAAAGACATCGCTCATCCCGCTATAGAAGCACTTTTCACCATTGATGAAGAAACAGGAATGACAGGTGCTATTGGTTTAAAACCTGGACAATTAACTGGCGAAATTTTATTAAACCTAGACACTGAAGAAGATAACGAAATAGATATCGGTTGCGCTGGTGGAATTGATGTAACCGCTTCTGCAACGTACAATCTTACTACTTCTTCGCAAAATTTTGTAAAGATTGACATCAAAGGTTTACAAGGCGGCCATTCTGGAATGGATATCCACAAAGGTTTTGGGAATTCTAATGTAATTCTAGGAAGATTGCTTTATGCAGGCATTTCAAACGAAATCCAATTGATTTCTATTGATGGAGGCGGTTTAAGAAACGCTATTCCTAGAGAAGCTCACGCTGTAGTTTCTGTAAGTAATGTTGATGAATTTTTACAAAAACTAGAAGCTTTAAAAACTGATATTTTAGAAGAATTTGCTTCTGTTGAAAAAGATTTAGAAATTAATTTTTCAAAAACTGAAAATACAGAGAACGGACTTTCTGTGGAAGATTCTAAAAAAATTATTTACGCGCTGAAATCCGCTCACAATGGCGTTTACAGAATGTCTCCTGATGTTGAAGATTTAGTAGAAGCTTCTAACAACATTGCAAGAGTGGAACTGAAAAACGGAAACTTAAGAATACTAAATCTTACCCGTTCTTCGGTAGAATCTAGTAAAATAGCCATTGCAGAACAACTGAAATCTGTTTTCGAACTGGCAGGAATGCAGGTAGAATTTTCAGGTTCTTACCCAGGCTGGAAACCAAAACCTGGCGCTGAGATTATAAAGGTAATGACGGATATTTACGAAAAAGAATTCGGTGCAAAACCAAACGTAGTGGCTTGTCACGCTGGTTTAGAATGCGGTATTATTGGGGCAAATTATCCTAAAATGGAAATGGTAAGCTTCGGCCCAACCATAAAAGGAGCACACTCACCAGACGAAAGAGCCAGCATTTCATCAACACAAAAATTCTGGAAATATTTACAGGAAATTTTAAAAAACATTCCCAGCAAAAATTAGGAAGTATCTTTAAAAAATAAAAATCCAAAACTCATCGTTTTGGATTTTTTTATTAAAAACCTATTATTTATAATCATATAATCACTATTTTTGATAAAATTTAGATTAGATATGAAAAAATTCTTACTTCTTTTATGGATTAATATTTTTGCAATAAGTTTTGCTCAAGTAAAAAGTCCATATGAATTCATCCCCACTTATGGAAAACAAATTACTCTTTATCATCAGGTAGAAGCGTATTTCAATCATCTTTCTACCCAAACTCCTTATGTAAAATCTCAGAAATATGGTGAAACCTCAGAACACAGAAATCTGAATGTTTATTACATCTCATCTCCTGAAAATTTAGCCAACTTAGAACAAATAAGACTTCAGAATTTAGCTTCTATTGGCTTAGCTCCTAAAACTGCAACCACTGTTGGCGATAAACTTATCGTTTGGCTAAGTTTCAACGTACACGGTAATGAATGGGCTGGTACAGAAAGTGCTCTTTCTGTTGCTTATGAATTGGCCAACCCAGAAAACAAAACCACTAAAGAATGGCTCAAAAATACCATTGTAATTTTAGATCCTTGTCTTAATCCTGATGGATTTTCAAGATACGGAAACTGGCTGAGAGAAATTTCGGGTAAAAACACCAATCCTAATAAATTTGATAGAGAACACGCGGAAGAATGGCCTGGTGGAAGGTACAACCATTATATTTTTGATATGAACAGAGACTGGGCATGGCAAACACAGGTTGAAACGAAACAGAGAATGGCTCTTTATAACGAATGGATGCCACATGTACATTCTGACATCCACGAGCAAGGATATGATTCTCCTTACTTCTTCCCGCCCGCAGCAGAACCTCAGCACGAATTTATTGAAGCTTATCAAAAAGATTTTCATAAATTGTTAGGGAAAAATATCGCTGCAAAATTCGATGCTAATAGCTGGCTCTATAACACCAGCGAAAGATTCGACCTCTTTTATCCTAGTTACGGAGACACTTACCCCATGTACAACGGTGCTGTGGGAATGACTTTGGAACAAGGCGGAATACGTGCCGGTAGAGAAGTTACCATGGAAAATGGCGTAAATCTTACCATCAAAGAACGATTAACTCACCATAAAACAGCAGTTTTGGCAGTGGTAGAAACTTCTGCCTCGCAAATTGATCCTTTATTAAAAGGTTTCAGGAATTTTATGAACAATCCTAGAACTCAAATGAAAGGGAAATACGCTACTTATGTGGTTAAAAATAATCCTAAAAACGTACAGTTAGCAGAACTCCTCAAAATCAATAAAATAGAATATACTTATGCTTCTGAAAAATCTAGCGCTAGCGGTTATAATTATTTCAGTAAAAAAGATGAAAGTTTTTCTGTAGAGCCTAATGATTTAATTGTAAAAGTAGATCAACCCAAAGCGGTTTTCACACAGATTTTATTTGAACCGACTAATAAAATGACGGACAGCCTTTCTTACGACATTACCGCTTGGAGCTTGCCTTTGGCATACGGCGTGCAAGGTTATGCGGTAAAAAATGCTTTAAATTTAAAAACAAAAGCTACGCTGGAAACCGCTTCTAAAGAAATCCCAAAAAGCGCTTATGCATTTTATGTGCCTTGGAATAACAGAATTTCTGCGGAAATTGTAGGCGAACTTCACAAAAAAGAGATTAAGGTGAGATACGCCATGAAACAGGCTGTTTTTGGTGATGTAACCATAGAACCAGGCGGAATTGTTGTTGCTAAAGGTGATAACCCAAAAGTTACTGATTTTGAAAATATTGTAGGAGAAATCGTAAAAAAGAAAACCGATTTCGCAACCATTACCACTGGTTTTTCTAAAAATGCTAAAGATTTGGGTGGAGAAAACTTCCCGCTGATGAAAGCTCCGAAAATACTCTTGCTTTCTGGTGAAGGCGTTACTTCTACTGAATTTGGCGCTGCTTGGTATTATTTTGATGAAGTCTTGAATTATCCTGTTACGATTGTGGATCAAAATAAACTGAGAAACGTAAAACTTTTTGAATTCAACACTTTAGTTTTAGCAGATGGAAGATATAATTTTTCTGATGCTGATATGAAAAGATTAACCGAATGGATTAACAATGGCGGAAAAGTAATCGCAATTGATGGTGCCCTAAATGTTTTTGATGGTAAAGAAGGTTTTGCCTTAAATCCTTATGCTTCGGATGAAGAAAAACAAGCTGCCGAAAAGCTAAAAAAAGAAAAAGAACTGAAAGAACGTTTCTTAGATTCTGGCAGTGAAGAAAGAAGATTATTAGCCAATTCTATCCCTGGTGCAATCATCGAAAATAATTTAGATATTACCCATCCTCTATCTTTTGGATTAGGCAAAAAATATTACAGCTTAAAAACGGGAGACAAAATCTACTCTTTATTGAAAGGAAGCAACAATGTAGTTTATGTACCGAAAAACTATAAAAGCTATGGCTATATTGGGCATAATTTCGGTAAAAAACTTCATGAAACAGTAAGTTACGCTGTTGAAAACAAAGGCGCTGGTAAATTGGTTTACATGATAGACAATCCGCTTTTTAGAGCATTTTGGGAAAACGGAATTTTATTATTTAGCAATGCTTTGTTTTTGGTGAATTAATAATTCAATTCTGATAAATAAAAAGGCTGTTTCAAAATTGAAACAGCCTTTTTTTATTTTCTTCAGAAGAGCATTTACTCATAAGGAGCTAATTCTACCTCCAGACCTTCTAACTCTTCTGTGATGTGAATTTGGCAACCCAATCTAGAGTTATCTTTCACATTGTATGCTTCAGAAAGCATTGCCTCTTCTTCATCTGTTTTTTCAGGAAGCGGAGTATCACTTTTCACGTAGCATTGACAAGAAGCGCACATCGCCATGCCTCCACAAACGCCAATCGTACCTTCTTCTGCCAATTCATAAAGTTTTACAACTTCCATTAAGTTCATTGCCATGTCTGTTGGCGCTGCTATTTCGTGGGTAACTCCGTTTCTATCTGTTATTTTTATGTTTACGTCTAACATTTTCGTGGTTGGTATTTTGGTAATTGGTAGTTGATAGGTGGTAAAAAGTCTAGTGACCAAAATACGAACTACCAAATACTAAAAATTTAGTCTATTTTCTTCACTACTGCTTTTTCTGCTTCTTTTCTGGTTCCATCGAAACCATCTACTCCACTTACCGTAGTATATTTCAGTACATATTTTCTACCAGGATTAAGTCTGTTATAAACACTTTGACACATTAAAGTAGCTTCGTGGAAACCACAAAGAATCAGTTTTAATTTTCCTGGATACGTATTTACGTCACCTATCGCATAAACGCCTTCTATATTGGTCTGATAATCTAATGCGTTGTTCACTACAATTGCATTTTTCTCAATTTCTAAGCCCCAATCTGCAATAGCACCTAATTTTGGAGTAAGACCAAATAGAGGAATAAAATAATCTGTTTCAAAATCATAGATTTCTCCTTCCTTATCAATCGTAATCGCTTCTATATGCCCGTTTCCTTTTACACCTACAACTTCAGCTGGAGTGATAAGATTTATTTTCCCCTGATTTTTTAGTTCCTGAACTTTTTCTACAGAATCCAAAGCACCTCTAAACTCATTTCTACGGTGAATTAGCGTTACCGATTTTGCAACATTTGCCAAGAAAATACTCCAATCTAATGCAGAATCTCCACCACCAGCAATTACAATATTTTTATCTCTGAAATGTTCAGGATTTTTAACAAAGTATTCTACTCCTTTTTCTTCGTAATCTGCAATATTATCAATAAGAGGTTTTCTAGGCTCGAAAGTTCCCAAACCACCAGCAATAGCTACTGCTTTTGCATGATGCACTGTACCTTTATTGGTAATAACCTCAAAAGTACCGTCTTCTAGCTTATTGAGTGTAGTTGCTGTTTCGCCTAAGGTAAAACCAGGTTCAAATTGTTTAATTTGCTCCATTAGATTATCTACCAACTCTCCTGCTAAAACAGAAGGATATCCTGGGATATCAAAGATTGGTTTTTTAGGATAAAGCTCAGTTAATTGTCCACCAGGTTGAGGAAGCGCATCAATAAGATGACATTTCATTTTGAGTAAACCTGCTTCAAAAACAGCAAAAAGTCCGGTTGGCCCGGCTCCGATAATTAATAAATCTGTTGTAATCATTTATAAATTTTAATTTTTATTGTAAAAACCTTACGATAAAAACTTTTCATATTTTGCAAATATAAACATTTTTGATGTTATCAATAGACTACTTATGTGACATTTGTCAGCATCTATTTTTAAAAATTATTATCTTTGGCAAGATTTTTGGCAAACATTTTGCGAGGTTTAAAAAATTAAAATTAATTATGAAAAAACTTATCCATTTATTCTTTTTATCCATCTCTGTAACAATGTTTGCGCAATTAGACAATATTAAAAACGGAGAAAAACTGTCTTATAGAATCCATTATGGTTTTCTAAATGCAGGCACCGCAACCTTAACTTCTACCCAAATTACATACAAAGGAAAACCACACTACAGAGTAACAGGTGTGGGGAAAAGCAAGGGTGCCGTAAGGGCTTTTTTCAAGGTTGATGATGTTTATGAAAGTTACATTAATATTGCAACAGGTTTACCGAGTTATTATGTAAGAAACGTTTCCGAAGGTGGTTACAGAAGACATTTCGAAACAGAATTCAACCATGATAATCAATCTCTTACTCTTACCAATAAATTAGATAAAACTTCTAAGAATTTTAAAACCATGAAAGGAATTCAGGATATGATTTCTTCTTTTTACTACCTTAGAAGTATGGATAATCAACTCATAAAATGAATGTTTGGATTGATGATGAATCTTATCCTTTTATGCTAAAAGTAGTTGGCGTGGAAAACAAATCAACAAAATTCGGAAAGATTTCTTGTCTAAAAATTGTACCTTATGTAATGAGCGGTAGAATTTTCAAATCTCAGGAAGGCGTTACCATGTGGGTTACGAATGATGCTAACCATGTACCAGTAGAAATTAAAGCAGAACTTTTGGTAGGTTCTCTAAAAGCCAGTTTAGATGATTTTTCTAATGTAAAATACCCGATGAGTTTCAGTAAATAACCCGTTTATCTTCACTATACAAAATAAAAATCCAGCAAAATTGTTGGATTTTTTATTAATGATGTAATAAAAATAAAAATAGAGTTGTCTTATCTGAAACAAAACAGATTTTTTTTCAACTAATCCCAAAAATCACAAATGAAAACTCGTATATCTTTATTTATCATCATCTTAATTTCCTTAGCTAATTATGCACAAACTCCCATTAAAGACAGCATTATCAGAAAAAAAATTAGTACAGTTAGAATAGATAAACCAGTGAAAATAGACGGAATTTTAGATGATGACGCTTGGCAAAACGTACCTCTTGCAAAAGATTTTATTGAGCTAAGACCCAATAACGGGAAACCAGAAAATCCAGATTTTAAATCTGAAGTAAAAGTAATGTATGATGATACTGGGATTTACGTTGGTGCTATGCTTTATGATAAAGAACCTTCTAAAATATCAAAAGAACTTACCGAAAGAGACGGTATTGAAAATGATGATTTTTTTGTACTCTTCATTAACGGGTACAATGATAAACAACAAAGTTTAGAACTTTTTGTAACCGCTGCTGGCGTACAAGCCGATAGCAAAATAACCAATGAAAACGGAGAAGATTTTTCTTGGAACGGCATTTGGTATTCTGGAGTAAAAATTCTTGAAAACGGTTGGTCTGTAGAAATGAAAATCCCTTTTTCAGAGTTAAGATTTCCGAAAAAAACCAACCAAGATTGGGGCATTAATTTTTTCAGACAAATCAATAGGACTAAAACGGCTTACACTTGGAACCACGTAAACAACCAAAAAGGAAGTTTCTTGTTGTACGACGGCATTGCAGAAAACATTAAAGACATTAACCCGCCTGTTCGGCTTTCTTTTTTGCCTTATTTTTCTACTTATATCAATAATTATGACGGAAAAACAACCAATAGCATTAATGGCGGAATGGATGTAAAATATGGCATTAACGAAGCTTTTACTCTAGACACTACACTCATCCCAGATTTCGGACAAACCAATTTTGATTCTACTGTGCTTAATTTAAGTCCATTCGAGCAACAATATCAAGAGCAGCGCTCGTTTTTCACGGAAGGAACAGAACTGTTCAGCAAAGGGAATCTTTTTTACTCCAGAAGAGTTGGTGGTTCGCCTTCTCTTTCGCCTAACCTCAACGATAACGAAACCCTTGTTGATATGCCTGGTAAAGTAAAATTACTGAACGCTACCAAACTTTCTGGCAGAACACAAAAAGGTCTTGGCATTGGGGTTTTCAATGGGATTACCGAAAAAATGAACGCTACCATCAAAAATGATATTACTGGCGAAACCCGTAGAGAAATGGTAGAACCTGCTTCTAACTACAATGTTATTGTTTTAGACCAAAGATTTAGAGGAAACTCTTCCGTAAGCTTCGTGAATACCAATACATTGAGAAGTGGTAGCGCAAGAGATGCTAATGCTTCTGCTTTTTTATATGATATTTCGAACAAAAAAAATACATTCAATTATTATGGTGGCTTAAAAGGCAGTTGGAATTCTGACATCAATTCTAAAATAGGAATCAACACTTTTGCATCTATTCAAAAAACATCAGGAAAACACCGATACGGCACAATGCTAGATTATGTTGATAAAAACTACGATGTTGATGATTTAGGTTACACTGGCCCAACCAATTATTATGCAATCTACAACAATTATAGCTACAGATATTTGCAACCAAAGGGCAATATCAACAACTTTTCGATGTATGTAAATGTAAATTACAAAAGAAGAATTTTACCCGATATTTTTTACCGATTCAACATTAATACGAATGTAAATGTTACCAATAAAAAGTTTCAGTCTTATGGAGGTGGTTTCTACATTACGCCTTTCGGAGAAAATGATATTTACGAGCCCAGAGCCTTCGGGAAACATCTTACACAACCTGCGAATTTCAATTATTGGCTTTGGTACCAATCAGACTCTCGTAAGAAATTTTTCTATAATATTAATGTTGATAACACTTATACATCAATTAAAGATAATTATGCGTATGCCTTCTCTTTTTACGGAAAATACAGAGTTTCCGATCACTTTTCGGTGATTTTAGAATCTTCGCTATCTCATATTTATAATGATAAAGGTTTTGCAGGGAATGATTCTTCTACTGGCGAAATTTTCATCGGAAAAAGAAATGTAAGAAGCATTGTAAATTCTGTAACTTCGCAATACACCTTCAATAATAAAATGATGATTAATTTGGCTTTCCGCCATTATTTTTCTGATGTAGCGTACAAAAACTTCTATACTTTGCAAGACAACGGAGACGTTGCAGACAACACCGTTTTTACAAGAAACGACACTACATTTAATGCTTGGAATTTAGATTTACGATACAGTTGGTGGTTTGCACCAGGCTCACAATTAACTTTGATGTACAGAAATGCGGTGGATAATTATTTACCTCTTTCTGGGATGAATTACCGAGACAACATTACCAAGCTTTTTAACGAGCCAACAGCCAATAACATTTCTCTAAGAATTACTTACTTTTTAGATTACAACAGAGCAAAACATTGGGTTAAAAAATCTTAAAACGGCGCACATTAGCTTCTCATAATTTAGATCTTATTATGTAAAAACCGCTTCAGAAATTCTGAAGCGGTTTAATTTTATTTCAATATTGTAAAGTATTATAAATGCCCAAATTGCTGTAACATTCTCTTATCATTTTCAAAGAACATTCTAATGTCGCTCATTTGGTAAAGAAGCATCACAATTCTCTCAATCCCCATTCCGAAGGCGTAACCTGAATATTTATCAGAATCGATATTTACATTTTTAAGAACCGCAGGATCTACCATTCCGCAACCCATAATTTCTAACCAACCCGTTCCTTTGGTAATTCTGTAATCGGTTTCAGAGTTTAATCCCCAATATACATCAACCTCTGCACTTGGCTCAGTAAAAGGAAAATATGAAGGTCTCATTCTGATTTTTGACTTTCCGAAAAGCTCCGTTGTAAAAAACTGAATGGTTTGTTTAAGGTCTGCAAAACTCACATTTTCATCAATATACAATCCTTCGATTTGATGGAAAATACAGTGCGAACGAGAAGAAACTGCTTCATTACGGAAAACTCTTCCTGGAGAAAGAATTCTGATTGGTGGTTGGTTTTCTTCCATATGACGAATTTGCACTGAAGAAGTGTGCGTTCTCAGCAAAACATCAGGATTTTGCTCAATGAAGAACGTATCTTGCATGTCTCTTGCAGGATGATATTCTGGTAAATTAAGCGCCGTAAAATTATGCCAATCATCTTCTATTTCAGGACCATCTGCTACAGCAAAACCAATAGATTTGAAGATTTCTATAATTCTGTTTTTTACCAAATTAATAGGATGACGAGAACCCAATTCCAACGGAAAAGCTGGTTTCGTAAGATCCTCTTTTTCCAAAATAATTTGACTAGAAGTTGCTTCTTTCAGCTCTTCTAATTTATTGTTTACCGCTTGTTTTAGGGTATTGATTTTTTGTCCGAAATCTTTTTTCTGTTCATTAGGAACTTCTTTAAATTTTTCGAAAAAATCATTTAAAATTCCTTTTTTCCCATTAAACTTAATACGAAATTGTTCAATCTCGTCTTTGCTTTGGGTTTGAAACGAATTTACCTCTACTAATAGTTCCTCTATTTTTTCTAACATCTTCTAAAAATATTACGAGTTGCAAAAATACGATTTTAATTTTAAAAAAATCATGAGAATTTTACATCATCATTGCGAGCAATTAAGAATTAATGACGAAACAATCCGTTGATTTTTTTTATAGAAGCAAGACGTTTTTTTCATCTTTACACTTTCAGTCCTGCTTTCCGTTGCAATTTTTAAAATTTTTTGCCAACGCTCAACCCTTTCTGCGTTTGAAACGCAAAAAGGGTTTTCAATCAAAAAATATTAAAAGACTTCCACTGCAATTCGCTTTAGCGAATCGCCGATTCCTTTAAAAAATATAAATATCTCATCGGCAATCAGGGCTAGAATAACGTTTCTGTTTTTTTTCGAGGTTTCTACAAAGATAATTTTTATCCATTTAGTTTGTCATTCCGCAGGAATCTAAATCAAAAACTTTTTAAAATCTCTGTTGAGATTCCTACGGAAAGACAAACTGTGAGTTAATATTTTTTCGCAAAAAACAACAGATTGCTTCGTCGCTTCATTGCATTTCGCTCCTCGCAATGACGGTTCAAAAAAAAGAACTCACAAAATTGCGAGTTCCTATTTTAGTATTTTATTTCAATTTTTTACTTACTCTCCATCGCCTTAATCAAAACCTGAAGATTAATTTCCTTGTTCAGCAAACCGTTTTCTAAAGGAATTTCAAATTTCAAACCGTAATCTTCTCTGTTAATGTCAGTTGGCTCTGTTGCGATGCTTACATTTTCGTTTTGTACATTAACGTTTGCTTTAAACTGAACTGGTTTTGTGATACCTTTTATCGTAAGATTTCCGTCAAGAATAGTGTTGTAATCACCACTTTTCGCTTCGGTAACTTTGGTAATTTCGTAAGAAGCCGTCGGAAATTTTTCTACCTCGAAGAAATCTGTACTTTTTAGGTGTCCTTCTAATTTAGATTTCATTGCTTCATCGCCTTTCAAATCTACATTTTCTAGCGTATTGATGTCTGCAACAAATTTCCCTGATTGCAATTTTCCGTCTTTTACAGTAACATCACCGCTTTCAAATTTTATCACTCCAAAATGTGTAGTTTGATCAGATTTCAGCACTTTATAGCCTTTCCATTCTACTCTACTGTTCATGGTATCTACTTTGTAGAGAACACCATCAGTTTGGGTAAGAACTTCATTGGCTTCACTGGTTACAGGTTTGTCTTTCCCACAAGAAATCACCAAAAACGCAACTCCTAAAACTACAACTATTTTAAATAAATTCTTTTTCATCTTTAGCTTAAATTAATTTTTTTCTTTCGCTAATTTAAGAAAATTTGAACAAATTTTTAAAAATTCTTTGATAATGCTTACTTTTGTATATGCTTTTGAACGTAAGAAACTTATACTTTGGTTACAACTCTACGTCTTTATTATTTAGAAATCTAAACCTTTCTGTTGAAAAAGGCAAAATTATTGCTTTGGCAGGGGAAAGTGGTTGCGGAAAATCTACGCTCCTCAATATTATCTATGGATTAATAGATTGGCAAAGTGGCGAAATTTACTTGGAAGACGAGCGTATTTTTGGCCCAAAAGGAAATATTGTACCTGGTGAAAAGGGAATGAAACTCGTTTCTCAACATTATGATTTAATGCCGTATCTCACGGTAAAAGAAAACGTTGGCAAATTTATATCGAACACCAATCTTACCGAAAAAAAGCAAAAAGTTGCAGAACTTTTAGATGTTGTTGGGTTAACAGATTTCGCCAATGTTTTGCCTAAAAATTTAAGTGGTGGCCAACAACAACGCGTTGCCATTGCCAGAGCACTTTCGGTGATGCCGAAATTACTTCTTCTAGACGAACCTTTCAGTAATTTAGATTATTCCAGAAAAATGGAACTGAGAGAAAGATTGTTCAGTTACGCAAAAGAACACCAACTTTCTGTGATGATTTCTACCCACGAAATTCAGGAAATATTACCTTGGACTGATCAAATTGTAGTTTTACAAGAAGGAAGAATGATACAAAACGACAATGCAGAAGAAACCTTCAACAATCCTTATAATTCTTATGTAGCCAAACTTTTAGGCGAAGTAAATACAGTTACAGAAGAAGAAAAATCACTTTTAAATATTTCTAAAAACTACTTTTTCCCACACAAAATTCATCTTAAAGAAAATGGTTTAGAAGCAGAAGTTTTAGAATCTAGATTTGCAGGAAACCATTATTGGAACAAGATTGTCATCAACAATATTCCGCTAATTATGTATTCTGAAAGAAAAATAGAAGGCAAAATAAATGTAGAAATAGAATCGTAATTTAATTTTAACGCAGAAAAAAATCAAACTTAAATGAATTTAAAGTTCATTTTTTTGTTTATTTCAGAATTTTTTAATTTTGCCTTAGGTAAAATATTGTAAGGAAATTTTTGGTTAATTCTCTTTCTGCCTTTATGGACTGCAATTAGCCACGTGACAGTACATGACAATCAAAGTCTTAGAAAAGAACCCTGCCAAATATTTCCTTTTTTTTATGAAAAAACGCAAAGACTAAAAATCTTTGCGTTCTATAATTAAGCTTTCTTTACAAATTCAGATTTTAGTGCCATTGCTCCGAAACCATCAATTTTACAATCAATATTATGATCAGAACCTGGTCTTAATCTAATGTTTTTCACTTTAGTTCCTGCTTTTACCGGTTTTGGTGCGCCTTTCACTGGCAAATCTTTAATCACCACTACAGAATCACCATTTTGCAATTCGTTTCCGTTGCTGTCGAAAATTTTATCTTCATTTCCTACTTCTGCAGGATCAAACTCATGGAAACATTGGCTGCAAACCAAAAGATTATCTTGTTCGTAAGTAAATTCACTGCCACATTTTGGGCAAGGCATTAATTCGCTCATTTTTTTTAATTTTTGCAAAGGTATTATTTTGCTTTCAGCTTTCAGCAATCAGTATTAAGCTTTTTAAAAAATTTCCGTAATTCTTTCTTCATTCTTCCAATAAAAAATTCCTTATTTTTGCAAAAGTTTTAGAAATAAAATCTAAAATTCATAATTTTCAAAATCTATGCAATTAATCCACAGAAATCTTCTCATCGGTATTCACGATGCGCTGCAAGAAACTTTTTTCGAGAAAAATAAATATGCTGATAAAGTAATAGAAAGACTTCTAAAAGCTCATAAAAAATGGGGAAGCGAAGACAGAAAAGTAGTTTCAGAGATTTTTTACAACATCATCCGTTGGAAAAAACGCCTTGAATATTACATTGGCGAAGGCGCAAAACCTAATAATATTTACAGATTAATCCTTGCATATTTGCTTTGGAGCGAAACAGATTATAAGAAATTTGAAGAATTCCAAGGGATTAAAGTTGCCGATATTATCACCAAACTGAAGAAAGGAACCGTACCAACTAAAGCTTTTGAACATTCTATTCCAGAATGGCTTGCTGAAACTTTAGAAAAGGAACTCGGCGAAAACTGGGAAAAAGAAATGAGAGCGCTTAACGAGCAAGCACCAACTATTTTACGTGCCAATACTTTAAAAACCTCAGCAAAACATCTTATTGAAGAACTACAGCACGAAAATGTGGAAAGTTTCCAAGTACGAGGTGTTGAAAATGCAGTACAATTAGAAGAAAAGAAAAATGTTTTCTTAACTTCGGCCTTCAAAGACGGCCTTTTTGAAGTACAAGATGCTGGTTCACAAAAAATAGGTGAATTTTTAGATGTGAAACCAGGAATGCGCGTTGTAGATGCCTGTGCTGGAGCTGGCGGAAAAACGCTTCACCTTGCTGCAATGATGGAAAACAAGGGCCAAATTATCGCAATGGACATCCATGGCTGGAAGTTGGCTGAACTGAAACGTAGAGCAAAAAGAGCGGGAGCTCACAACATAGAAACCAGAGAAATTACAGATAATAAAGTGATTAAAAGGTTGCACGAGAAAGCTGATAGGCTGTTGATAGATGCACCTTGTTCTGGATTAGGCGTTCTGAAAAGAAACCCAGATTCTAAATGGAAAATAGATCAAGATTTTATTGATAGAATTAAAAAAGAACAACAACAAATTCTTCAGGATTATTCTAAAATCATTAAAAAAGGTGGAAAATTGGTTTATGCAACGTGTTCTATTTTACCAAGTGAAAATAATGAACAAGTAGCTGAATTTTTGAAAAATAACCCCGATTTTAAACTCATAAAAGACGAAAAAGTACTACCAAGTTCTGGTTTTGACGGATTTTATATGGCTTTGATAGAGCGTTTAGCTTAAAATGAATAAAACGAGGTAAATTTAGATTTATCTCGTTTTTTTTGTACTTAAAAAAATTCACAAACATTCTTTAAATTTTAAATTTACATTAAAATATTTCTTGAAAAATTATTTTTAATTAAAATTTTAAAACAATTTATATATTTTGTTTTTATTTTTAAATGTAAAATCTATTTTTGCAATAGAAATTTAATTCATTTATTAATTATTACAGAATCAATATAAATTATGTGCGGAATTGTATGCTTGTTTGATGCAAAACAAAAAACAGAGACTCTAAGACCTCAAATCTTAGAAATGTCTAAAAAAAATTAGACACAGAGGCCCAGATTGGAGCGGAATCTTCCAGTCTGAAAAAACTATATTTTCTCATGAAAGATTAGCCATTGTAGATCCTACTTCTGGCAAACAACCTTTATATACAAAAGACGGCAAAGTAGTTTTGGCCGTAAACGGAGAAATCTATAACCACCAAGAGCTCAGAAAAGAATTTCCTGATTATGAGTTCTTAACCCAATCAGACTGCGAAGTTATTTTGGCTTTATACAGAAGAGATGGCAAAAATTTTATTGAAAAACTCAACGGCATTTTTGCATTTTCGCTTTATGATATAGAAAACGATATTTTCTTGGTTGCAAGAGATCACATGGGGATTTGTCCACTTTACCAAGGTTGGGACAAATCAGGAAACTATTATGTAGCTTCAGAATTGAAAGCTCTTGAAGGCGTTTGCAATAAAATTGAAACTTTTTTACCTGGACATTTTGTTTATAGCAAAGACGGACAAGAATTGCAACAATGGTATAAAAGGGATTGGGAAGATTATGATGCTGTAAAAGATAACGTAACCGATATTGCTGCCATTAGAAAAGGCTTGGAAGATGCGGTACACAGACAAATGATGAGTGATGTACCTTATGGAGTTTTACTTTCTGGCGGTTTAGATTCTTCTATTATTTCTGCCGTTGCAGCAAAATATGCCAAAAAACGTATTGAAAGTGGAGACGAACAAGAAGCGTGGTATCCTAGATTGCACAGTTTTGCAGTAGGTTTAGAAGGTTCGCCAGATTTGGCGGCGGCACAAAAAGCTGCGGAACACATCGGTTCTGTTCACCACGAAATTCATTTCACTGTTCAGGAAGGTTTAGATGCAATAAAAGATGTAATTTATCATTTAGAAACGTATGATGTTACCACAGTTCGTGCTTCAACACCGATGTATTTAATGGCGAGAGTCATTAAATCTATGGGGATTAAGATGGTACTTTCTGGCGAAGGAAGCGATGAACTTTTTGGTGGATATTTATATTTTCACAAAGCTCCAAATGCTAAAGAATTCCATGATGAAACGGTAAGAAAATTAGGGAAATTACACTTATACGATTGTTTGAGAGCCAACAAAGCATTAATGAGTTGGGGAATTGAAGGCAGGGTTCCTTTCTTAGATAAAGAATTTATGGATGTTGCGATGACGGTAAATCCTGCGGATAAAATGGTAACCGCTCATCAACCAAAAATTGAAAAATGGGTTCTTAGAAAAGCGTTCGAAGATTTATTGCCAGAATCGATTGCTTGGAGACAAAAAGAACAGTTTAGTGATGGCGTTGGTTATTCTTGGATTGATACTTTGAAGGAAGTTGCTGAAAAAGAAGTGACTGATGAAATGATGGCGAATGCAAAATTCCGTTTTCCTCAAAACACTCCACAAAATAAAGAAGAATACAGATACAGAACGATTTTTGAAGAGCATTTTCCAAGTGAAACCGCTGCTTTAACCGTTCCTTCTGTTCCATCAGTAGCTTGTTCTACGCCAATTGCTTTGGAATGGGACGAAGCTTTCAAAAAAATGAATGATCCGAGCGGAAGAGCCGTGATTTCCGTTCATGAAGATTCTTATTAGAAATTGTTATTCAAAATTTGATATGAAGAGAAGTCTGTCAATAAAATTTGAACAGGCTTTTTTGTAATTTGTAAGACTAAAAACCACAATTTGATTAAGCATTAAAAAAATCATATTTTTGCATAGAATTTGTATCAAAATAGAAATTTAAAAATTCCAAAAAATGTCAAAAGTAAAAGTAGGCACAGTGCAAATGACCTGTGTAAAAG
>JAYRDY010000013.1:0-19818 GCA_041909215.1 Cloacibacterium sp.
CACTCGAAAACCAAATTCAGTTTTTCGTCTGTAATATCTTCGAAATTAATGGTAAAACGTTCCATTTTTTCGTTCATCATTTTCACAGGAACTGTGGTAGAAGCTACATCGTCTTTAGCATCATAACTATAAGCACCCCAATTGTTAACCCCTTTGTTTAGAATAATTTTCCATTCTTTTTCCTGAGGAATTATATAAAGTGCATAAATTCCTTTTTTCACTTTTTGCCCACCAAAAACAATATCTTGTCCGAAAGTAATTTTGGTAGCTTCATTAGCACCTGCTCTCCAAACTTGCCCAAAAGGAACGAGTTCTCCGAAGATTTTCCTCCCTTTAACAGCGGGTCTTCCGTATTCTATGGAAATTTTGGTTACAGAAAATTGTTGTTCTACCGCTTGCCTCGGACTTACCGCAGGAATATTGTACTGTTGAGAAAAACCAAGTATTGCTACATTAAAAAATGCGAAAAATGAAATTCTTTTTAACATAAATATCTTTTTTAATTTTTGATAAAGATAAAAAAATTGTTCCAAGTAAAGATAAAATTTGAATTAAAAAAAAATCCTTCAAAGTTTTATAAACCTTGAAGGATTTGTGATTATTGATGGAATAAATTCTACATTTCTTCCATTTTGAAAGTCATACTTTCGATAACTTTTAAGATGGCTTCAACCGTATCAATACTGGTAAGACAAGGCACACCATTTTCTACAGAAGTTCTGCGGATAAGGAATCCATCGTTTATAGATTGTTTTCCTTTGGTAGTAGTGTTTACCACATATTGTACTTTCCCTTTTTGGATTAAACTGATTAAGTTTTCTGTTTCTTCTTCTATTTTATAACCAATTTTGGTTGGAATATTAAGAGAATTAAAATATTTAGAAGTTCCTCTGGTTGCCCAAATTTTGAACCCTATATCATAAAATCTTTTGGCCAATTTTGCAGCTTCTGGTTTGTGAGCATCATCAATGGTAAACAAAATAGAACCGTGCAAAGGTACTTTTCTACCTGCACCGATTAAACCTTTGTAAAGCGCTTTTTCTAGGGTAGAATCTTTGCCCATTACTTCTCCTGTTGATTTCATTTCTGGACCCAGCGTAACATCAACCCTTGTTAATTTAGAGAAAGAAAATACAGGAACTTTCACGAAAATTCCGTCTTTATTAGGCACTAAACCATCTTTATAACCTACATCTTTTAATTTTTGTCCTAAAATAGCTTTTGTAGCCAAATTCGCCATCGGTACATCAGTAATTTTTGATAAAAACGGAACTGTTCTAGAAGAACGCGGATTTACTTCTATTACGTAAACTTTTCCTTCAGAAATAACATACTGAATGTTCATTAAACCAATAACCTTCAAGCCTTTGGCCAATCTCATGGTATAATCTACCAAAGTATCTATTTGCTCTTGAGTAAGATTTTGTGGAGGATAAACGGCAATAGAATCTCCTGAATGCACTCCTGCTCTTTCGATATGCTCCATAATTCCTGGGATTACAGTCGTTTCGCCATCACAAATTGCATCAACTTCTACTTCTTTCCCCGTAAGATATCGATCGACTAAAACAGGATGTTCTGGACTTGCATCTACTGCATTTTCCATGTAATGATTGAGTTCTGCGTCATTATAAACAATCTCCATGGCTCTACCACCTAAAACGTAACTCGGACGAACCAAAACTGGGAAACCAATTTCATTAGCAATTTCTATGGCTTCTTCTTTAGAAAAACACGTTTTACCTAAAGGTTGCGGAATTTGCAATTCTTGAAGTGCTTGTTCAAATTTATCTCTGTTTTCTGCTCTATCTAAATCTTCTAAAGAAGTTCCTAAAATTTCTACTCCGTGAGCCGCTAATTTATCGGCAAGGTTGATTGCGGTTTGTCCACCGAACTGAACGATGACACCTTTTGGTTTTTCCAGCTCGATGATGTTCATTACATCTTCTTCTGTTAAAGGCTCGAAATATAATTTATCTGAAATGGAGAAATCTGTAGAAACCGTTTCTGGATTATTATTGATGATAATCGCTTCATAACCCAATTGCTTAATTGCCCAAACTGAGTGAACCGTAGCATAATCAAATTCTACTCCTTGTCCAATTCTGATGGGGCCAGAACCTAGAACAATAATTTTCTCTCTGTTTGAAGGGATACTTTCGTTTTCGTCTTCGTAAGTTCCGTAGAAATAAGGCGTTTCAGACTCAAATTCTGCTGCACAAGTATCTACCATTTTATAAACAGGCATTACTCCGTTTTCTTTTCTGAATTTGAAAATCTCTCTATGATTAGTTTCCCAAAGATGAGCAATATTGATGTCCGAAAATCCTAATTTCTTAGCTTTTAATAAAATTTCTTTATCAAATTTATTCTCTGCAATTGTTTTTTCAAAATCTATTAATTTTTTGAATTTCCAAACGAAGAATTTATCTATTTTACTCCATTCTACAATCGTTTCCCAATCATAACCTCTTCTTAAAGCTTCGCCAATGATAAATAATCTCTCATCATCACAAACTCTAATTCTTCTTTCAATTTCTTCTTCCGTCAATGCTTCTGCATCTTTGGTTTTAAGGCCTAAATGTTGCAAACCTGTTTCTAAAGAACGAATGGCTTTCATTAAAGATTCTTCGAAATTTCTACCGATTGCCATTACTTCTCCCGTTGCTTTCATTTGGGTAGAAAGTCTTCTGTCAGCCGTTTCGAATTTATCAAAAGGAAATCTTGGGATTTTAGTCACCACATAATCTAAAGCAGGTTCGAAACACGCGTAAGTTTTACCTGTAACTGGATTTAGCATTTCATCAAGCGTTAAACCAACCGAAATTTTCGCCGCCAATTTCGCAATTGGATAACCTGTTGCTTTACTTGCCAAAGCAGAACTCCTTGATACTCTTGGATTTACTTCGATAATATAATAATCAAAAGAATGAGGATCAAGAGCTAATTGTACGTTACAACCTCCTTCAATTCCTAAAGCTCTGATAATTTTGAGTGAAGCATTTCTCAGCATTTGATATTCTCTATCAGAAAGCGTTTGCGAAGGCGCTACAACAACAGAATCACCCGTGTGAACACCTACTGGATCTATGTTTTCCATGTTACAAACTACGATGGCATTGTCGTTTTTATCACGCATTACCTCGTATTCTATTTCCTTGAAACCTGCAATCGATTTTTCAATTAAACACTGATTTACAGGCGAATATTTCAAACCAAAACTGGTAATTTCGGCTAATTCTTCAATATTATGTGCAATTCCACCACCTGTTCCTCCCATCGTAAAAGCAGGACGAACAATTACAGGGTAGCCAATTTTTTCAGCAAAATTAATAGCACCTTGAACGGTGTTTACAATGTCAGAATCTGGCACTGGTTCATTCAATTCTTTCATTAAAGCACGGAACAATTCTCTGTCTTCCGCTTGGTTGATGGCAGAAAGCTTGGTTCCTAAAACCTCAACGTTATATTCTTCTAAAATTCCAGATTTTTGTAATTCTACTGCCATGTTGAGCCCAGTTTGTCCTCCTAAAGTTGGCAAAAGCGCATCTGGACGTTCTTTTCTGATGATATGACTTACAAATGGCAAAGAAATGGGTTCTAAATATACTTTATCCGCAATTTCTGTATCCGTCATTATGGTTGCAGGATTAGAATTGATGAGGATTACTTTGTATCCTTCTTCTTTCAGCGCAAGACACGCTTGTGTTCCTGCATAATCGAATTCTGCGGCTTGCCCTATAATGATTGGTCCGGAGCCAATAACTAAAATGGTTTTTATATCTGTTCTTTTCATAAATCTAATGTAACAATATAGTAATGTAACAGTCTAGCAATGTTAGTTTTCGTTTTTATAACTTGTACTTAAAATTTTATAAATTATTTTGCCAATTTCTATAACTTGATTTTCTAAATTTTCATTAAATGGATAATTTTTAGAATGTTTACATAGATATAGCCAATATTTAGTTTCTTCTAATTCTTTCGCAGCAATCTTTATTTTGTTGATAAAATCTTTTTTACTGTACGGATTTTGAGCCTCAAAAGAATTTGCACCAATACTCGTTCCTGAGCGTAATAATTGCTTTGCTACTACAAATTTTTTATTATTTTCAAGCAACTCACAATATTCAATAATATCTAAAGAAAACTGAACACTTTTTTGAATTAATGGATTGTTTTCAAAATTGATCATGATTGAATTGTTACATTGGTACATTCTTAAATTGGTACATTAAATCAATAAAATCATCAAAAAGATAATTAGCATCTTCTGGTCCTGGACTTGCTTCTGGATGATATTGTACTGAGAAACAAGGATATTTTTTATGACGAACGCCTTCATTGGTTTTATCATTCAAAGCAATGTGCGTTACTTCTAAATCTGTATTTTCCAGAGATTTTTCATCAATCGCATAACCGTGATTTTGTGAAGTAATGGCTACTTTACCTGTTTTTAAATCTAAAACGGGGTGATTTCCTCCTCTATGTCCGAATTTTAATTTGTAAGTTTTCGCACCACAAGCTAAACCAATTAATTGATGCCCCAAACAAATCCCAAAAATGGGAACTTTACCCAATAAACCATTAATCATTTCGGAAGCTCCTTTTACATCTTGCGGATCTCCAGGGCCGTTAGAAAGCATAATCCCATCAGGGTTCATCATTAAAATTTCTTCGGCAGTTGTGTCTTGTGAAACCACTGTAATATCACAATCTCTTAGTGATAATTCTCTGATAATTCCCAACTTAGAACCAAAATCCACCAAAACCACCTTGAAACCTCTTCCTGGGCTTGCATAAGCTGTTTTAGTAGAAACTTGCTCTACTTGGTTGGTTGGGAAGTTTGTAGATTTCAACTCTGCAATAACAGCAGTTTCATCTGCAGACTCATCAACAATTTTACCTTTTAGAACGCCATGATTTCTGATGATTCTGGTTAATTTTCTGGTATCAATTCCTGAAATCCCTGAAAGTTTTTTCTTTTGAAAAAATTCGTCCAAAGACATTTGACTACGGAAATTAGAAGGAAAATCGCAAAGTTCTCTTACTATTAAACCCTTCATTGCAGGTTCAATACTTTCGTAATCGTCTCTATTGATGCCATAATTACCGATGAGCGGATACGTCATACAAACGATTTGTCCGCAATAAGACGGATCTGAAATGAGTTCTTGATACCCCGTCATCCCAGTATTAAATACCACTTCTCCGCTGGTATCAATATTAGCTCCGAAACCTTCACCATGAAAAATTTCTCCAGATTCTAAAATTAATTTTTTCTTCATTAATTACTTTAAGATTTATCTAATAATAAACAAAATATTATGCAAAATTACAAAATTTAATTTCAATAAAGATATTTAATCTTTAATTTGTATAATTTGTAGTTATTTTAACTTTTACTCAAATTCAAAACCTTTTCTTTCTAATACTTTTTTAAGAATTGCCATTCTTGCGAAGACTCCGTTTTTCATTTGTTTGAAGATTCTGCTTCGTTCGCATTCTACTAAATCATTATCAATTTCTACTCCTCTGTTAATTGGTGCAGGATGCATAATGATGGCATTAGGTTTCATTCTTGCTTCTCTTTCTTTGGTTAAACCATATTTTTTGAGGTAATCTTCTGGTTTTAAGTTGACTTTTTCATTATGTCTTTCATGCTGAATTCTCAACATCATTAAAACATCTACTTCAGGGATTAAAGCATCTAAATCCATATAAGTTCCGTTCATTAAACTGCCTTCATCAAACCATTCTCTAGGACCAGAAAAAAAGACTTTTGCTCCTAATCTTCTTAAAGTATGCGCATTAGAATTGGCTACTCTACTGTGTTTAATATCGCCTACAATGGCAACTTTCAAGCCTTTAACATCGCCAAACTCTTGTACAATGGTCATTAAATCTAATAAACCTTGGCTGGGATGATGCCCAACACCGTCTCCTGCATTTACCAACCCAATAGAAGAGCCTTTTAGCTCATCATAATATCTTGTTTTTTCATGACGAACCACTACTAAATCTACACCAATTGCGTCTAGCGTTTTTATGGTATCTAATAATGTTTCGCCTTTGTTTATTGAGCTTTTCTTTTCATCAAAATTTACAATATGTAAACCTAATTTTTTTTCAGCAACCTCAAAACTCACTTTTGTTCTCGTGCTGTCTTCAAAGAACAAGTTTGCAACAAATACATCAGATTTTGCTTTTACCACTTTACCGTTTGCAAAATCTAGCGCTTCAGACAATAAATTCTGTAAGCTTTCTTCTGATAATCTGGATAATTTTATCATCGCATTTAACTTTTAAGCAAAAAAAAACGAAGTCAATGACTTCGTTTAAAATTAAAAAAAATATTTTTTGTCGGCTGGATAACCGATATTAATGTCCAAAAAAGAATGAGTTGTCTTCATTGGGTACAAATATACGTATAAAGGGATATTCTTCCAATTATTTCTGAAATTTTAAAAAAAATTAACATTATAATTGCAAAATTAGTATATCTTTGCTAAAAAAGTATATATGAAAATATCTTGCTGCCCTAAATGTGAAAATACCGAAATCGTTAAAAGTGGTATTGTTAAAGGAAAACAAAGGTTTTTTTGCAGAAATTGCAATTATTATTTTACGGTAAATAAAATAGGAAAAAAGATAGATTCTTACTACATTACAAAAGCTTTACAACTTTACTTAGAAGGGTTAAGTTTACGAGAAATAGAGAGAATTCTCGGCATATCTCATGTAACCATTAGCTCTTGGATTAAAGAGTACAACATTAAAAAACCTCCACACACAGACTTCCATGCTACATATAAGGTTTTCAAGCATATGGAATTGGTAGAATACATGCAAAAAGAAGAAAATCTTAAGGGAAACGGACTCATCATTACAGAATTTGGCGACAAGTTTATGATGATAAAATGGGAACGTTTTAAAAAATAACTATACTGCCTTACAAAAATATATACAAAATTTTTACAGTATATTTTTTATATTGAGATTAGCTGTGTTAAAATCACAAAAAACTATTCATAATTATGAAGAAAACACAACTAATCATTACAGGTATTGCTACTTTGTTATTTAGCAATACATTGTTTTCTCAGGAAAAACCAAAAGAATGGGATATAAGCCTTTATGGCTTTGCAAGAGCAGACTACATTTTCGATTCTAGAAAATCTGCCTATGTAAGAGAATACAACCTCAACCTTTACCCTCTAGATGTAGCTAAAGATACCAATGGAGAAGATAAAAACGCGACAGGTTCTAGCAACTTTCTCTCTGTAGTTTCTAGAATTGGCGTAAAATTTAAAGGACCAGATGTTTTTAAAGCAAAAATTTCGGGTAATATTGAAGGAGATTTCTTCGGAAATACAGAAGTAAACTCTGGAACCTCTGGAACGGGAAGCATTGGTCTTTTCAGACTAAGACATGCAACCATTAAAATGGATTGGACGAAAACTTCTTTAACTTTAGGACAAACCTGGTACCCTACTTTTGTACCTGAGGTTTTCCCAGGAGTTGCCAACTTCAACACCGGTATTATGTTTAATCCTTTCGGATGGGCTTCGCAAATTAGATTAAGACAAAAACTTTCTGAAAAGATATCTTTAGACATTGTAGCTTACAAAGACAGAGAATTCACCGCTCCTTCAGTTGCGGGTAACGCACCAAACTCTGCTACATTCAATTCTAGCATTCCGACATTCCACGGACAGCTTCAATTCAAAAACCAACAAGTAATTGCTGGTTTAGGTGCAGAATATCAATCTCTAAAACCTGTTACTGAATCTGGCGGAAAAGTGTCTGATGAAAAACTTAATTCTTCAACCGTTTTTGGATACTTTAAATATACTAATAGTAAAGTTGTTGCTAAATTATATGGAATTTCTGGTGGAAACCTTAATCACCTCGTTATGCTTGGCGGCTACGCTTCTTATGCGCAAACCAATGGCATAGATTCTTATAAACCTACTAAAACTACCGCTTTTTGGGCAGATATTGCTAGCAATGCACCCAAAATTGCACCAGGCGTTTTCTTTGGCTACACTAAAAACAATGGCTTATCTGATGATGGGTATAAAAACCTTTACGTAAGAGGCGTAAGCGGAAGCCGAATTGTTGATAATGTTTGGAGAGCTTCTGCAAGAGTTGATTTCAAAGAAAATAAATTCAAACTATCTCCTGAGATTGAATACACTTCTGCTACATGGGGAGATCTGAAGACTGATGCTACAACTGGTAACAACAAAGAAACTGTAGGTAACTTCAGAGCATTGATTAGTGCTACTTATTCTTTCTAAACATTTAACACAAAATAAACGTAAAACATAAAAACTTTAAAAATATGAGTCATCAATTTAAATCACAAGCAGAACATGATGCTTATGTAGAAGAAAAAAAGAAAACTTCTACCATCTGGAGTGTTATTATGGCCTCTTCTTTAGGAACAATGATAGAATGGTATGATTTCTACATCTTCGGTAGTTTAGCGGTAGTTTTATCTACTAAATTCTTCCCAGCAGACAACCCTACTGCCGCATTTTTATCAACCTTAGCTACCTTTGCCGCTGGTTTCGTAGTAAGACCTTTCGGAGCATTATTCTTTGGTAGATTAGGAGATATTATCGGTAGAAAATATACTTTCTTAGTTACTTTATTAATTATGGGATTCTCTACTTTCTTGATAGGTTGTATCCCTGCTTACGAAACCATTGGTTTTATGGCTCCTGTACTTGTTTTAATCCTAAGACTTTTACAAGGTTTAGCTTTAGGTGGCGAATATGGAGGCGCTGCGACTTATGTGGCAGAATACTCACAGCCAAATCGAAGAGGTTATTGGACGTCTTGGATACAAACTACTGCAACCATCGGGCTTTTTGTTTCGTTGATTGTAATCTTAGTAACCAAATCTTCTTTAACAGCTGAAGAGTTTGATCTTTGGGGATGGAGAGTGCCATTCTGGGTATCTATTTTAATGGTGGGCGTTTCTTACATCATCAGAAAAAACATGAAAGAATCTCCCCTTTTTGCAAAAGCTAAAAAAGAAGG
This sequence comes from Cloacibacterium sp., assembly GCA_041909215.1. Taxonomy (GTDB): domain Bacteria; phylum Bacteroidota; class Bacteroidia; order Flavobacteriales; family Weeksellaceae; genus Cloacibacterium. The sequence continues at coordinate 9,052 of JAYRDY010000013.1, forward strand.
AAAAACTTCTACCAATCCGCTGAAAGAATCTTTCGGAAATAAATACAATTTCAAATATGTATTATTGGCTTTATTCGGTGCGGTAATGGGACAAGGTGTTGTTTGGTACACTGGGCAGTTCTACGCCATGTCTTTTATGCAAAAAGTAATGAATGTTGATTCTGCACAAGTAGATTCTTTAATGGCAACATCATTATTCGTAGCAACACCGCTGTTTGTATTTTTCGGATGGTTATCTGATAAAGTTGGTAGAAAAACTATTATGATGGTTGGTATGTTCATTGCAATTTTAGCATATAGACCGATTTATGATAAAATGTATAAACTTGGAGATTATTCCGCTAAAAAAGAACTTACTGATAAAGCGACTAAAGAAGCGACTGCTAAAGTACTTGAAGGAGCCAGAATAGATTCAACTTACACAACTCAAAAATTCTATGAAGATGGTGCTATCTATAAGGAAGTAGTAACCAAACATATAGAAAATGGAAAAGTAATGCTTGATGATAAAGGAAAAGAAAAAGTAGAAACAAAAATTACTAAAACCGTTGATAGCAATACGAAATGGATGCTTGCTTTCTGGGTTTTCATCCAAGTAATTTTCGTAACAATGGTTTATGGCCCAATCGCAGCATTCTTAGTAGAAATGTTCCCAATCAGAATTAGATATACTTCTATGTCTCTTCCTTACCACATTGGTAACGGTGTATTTGGTGGTCTTTTACCTGCTGTAGCAACTTATTTGGTAACTTCCGCCAAAGATGCAGGCAACCCAGAATTCTACTTACAAGGTTTATGGTACCCTATTATTGTAGCGGCAGTGAGCTTATTTATCGGGATGATATACTTAGACGGCAAAGACAGAAATGTAGAGGATTAAAATTCAAATTAATTTATTAATTTTAAAAAACAAAAAAATGGACGCAATTAAAAAAATATTAGGAATCGTTTGGCTAGTCTTAGCAGCAGTAATAGCGTATTACGGAATTGGCGAATTCGGGATGATGAAGGTAATGTCTGATAAGCAAGAAGACCAAGTTTTCGGGATTATTATTATTGGAGTATTAATGCCAATTGTAGTAGGTGGTTTAGCCGTTTTCGGGTTGTATTCTTTACAAGGAGAATACTCAGCAGATAAGAAATAATTGATTAATGTATAGTTACACTTTGTCAAAGAGAAAAAAAAAAATAATCTTTGGCAAAGTTTTTTAGTTGAAAAAATTTGAACATAAACCGTTCAAAATAATATATGAAAAAGAGACATGAGCAAAAATTGGTGATATTGAGTATAGCGCTTTTGGTGTTATTCAATGCACCAATTTTGCTTTTATTTAACTCATCAAAAATATTTTTAGGGCTACCGTTAGTTTACGTTTACATGTTCGGTATATGGTTTTTTTCCATAGCAATATCTTATTTTATATTCAAAAAATACGATGAATAATCTAGAGTTATTTGTAATCATCATGCTATATTTAGCACTTCTTTTCTTCATTGCTCATTCAGCAGAGAAGAAAAAAAGTAATTTTTGGGCAAATAACCCTTATGTTTATTCTTTATCGCTTGCTGTATATTGCACTGCTTGGACGTATTACGGAAGCATAGGCGTTGCAGCCAACCAAGGTTTAGAATATTTAGCCATTTACGTAGGGCCAATCATCATTATTCCAGCATGGATTTACATCAACACTAAAATTATCAGAATTTCTAGGGTTAATAAAATAAGCTCAATAGCAGATTTTATTTCGTTAAGATATGGCAACAGCCGTTCTCTAGGAGCTTTAATTGCCGTAGTTTGTATTCTGGCAATTATCCCTTACATTGGTTTGCAGATTAAAGCCATATCAGACACATTTCACTTGGTAACAAAGTCGGAATCTACTGATAATGTTTTTACTGATACCGCAACTTATGTGGTGGTTCTCATCGCGATATTTTCTTCCTATTACGGAACCAGATATGTGGACGCATCTGAAAAAAGACTGGGAATTGTCTCTGCATTGGCTGTGGAAAGCTTTTTGAAATTAGTTTTTTTCATCATATTAGGGATTTTTGTTACCTACGGAATTTTTAATGGTTTTGAAGATATTTACAATAAAGCTTCCAAACTAGAAGATTTTGCAAGAAAAAACACTTTTAACGGACTGGAAGGTAGTTTCAATTGGTTACTTACTTCGCTTTTATCTATGTCTGCAATATTTTTGTTGCCTCGCCAATTCCATACCACTATTATTGAAAACAGAAAAGAGAAACACCTTAAAACCGCTATTTGGCTGTTCCCGTTATATCTTTTGATTTTCAATTTCTTTGTATTTCCTATTGCTTGGGGCGGTAAAATTTTGTTTCAAGGAGAAAATGTTAATCCGGAACTCTACTCAATTCTCATTCCGCAAAAATTTGGCAATATTTTAATTGCAGTAATGGTCTTTTTGGGAGGTCTTAGCGCGAGTATATCCATGATTATCATTTCCAGCATTACCTTATCTGTTATGCTTTCTAACAACGTTATCATCCCTTACGGATGGATTGATACTTTTAAGAAAAAGTCTGAAAACTTCAACACAAAAAATATTGTCAACATCAGAAAAATAAGCATTTTTTCTCTTATAATTTTAGCTTTTATCTTTTATAAGTATCTTATTGTACAATCTAGTTTATTTTCTGTAGGCTTAGTCTCTTTTGTATTAATTGCACAGCTTGGGCCTGCATTTTTTGCTTCTATTTTCTGGAAAAGAGGCACGTACAATGGCGCAGTAACAGGCATTTTGGCAGGGATTTTCATTTGTTATTTTAATCTTATTATTCCACAATATATACAAGCTATTGATCCTGATTTCATATCAAATAAAAACCAATTTCTTAATTTTTTCAGAATCCCCTATCTATCAACCATTTCACAGGTTTTCTTTTGGAGTATTCTGGTAAACTCTTTACTTTTTGCAATCATTTCTGTAAGTTCTAAAGGAGATTATCGAGAAAGAAATTATGCCGAAATTTATGTTGATATAGATCATTACATCCAAAATCACGAAGGAGCATACATTTGGCGAGGTAAAGCCAATGTATCTGATATTGAAAAGATTTTGGTGAGATTTCTAGGAGAAAGAAAGACCAAACAAGCCATTAAAATTTTCAATCTAAAATATAATATTACAGACGAAACCAACACTGCAGACGCAAGATTAATTAAGTTCTCGGAAAACCTTTTGGCTGGGAGAATCGGTACTGCTTCAGCTAAAATTTTAGTGGAAGGCGTAACCAAAGAAGACAAAATCTCTCTGCCCGAAGTTCTTAAAATTTTAGAAGAATCAAAAGAAAATATTACGCTTAACCGCAAACTTACAGAACAATCCAGACAATTAAGACGTCTTTCTGAAGATTTGCAAATTGCCAATTACAGCCTTATAGAAAAAGACAAACAAAAAGACGATTTTCTGGATTCTGTTGCCCACGAACTCAGAACGCCAATTACAGCCATAAGAGCTGCGGGAGAAATTTTGTTGGATGACGACGAAATTCCTACAGAAATAAAAAAAGATTTTTTAGGAAACATTATTTCAGAATCTGATCGATTAAATGAAATTATTAATGATATTTTATATTTAGATAAATTAGAAAATGGTAATATAAAACTCAACATTCAAGAGAATAATATCATAGAAACCTACCAAAAAGCATTAAAACCAATAACCCATTTAATGCAAAAAAAGAATATACATCTCTCAGAAATCGATCTTCTGAACCAAAAAATGTACTTTTATGATGAGGCGAGAATCATTCAAGTTTTCCAAAACATCCTCGGAAACGCCTATAAATTCACGGAAAATGACGGAATGATACAAACAAAATTTCAAGAAGTTGATCATAAACTAAAAATTAGTATATTTAATACTGGCAAAAAGGTTCCCGAAGAAGATATAGAACTGATATTTGATAAGTTCTATCAATCCAAAAATCAAAACATCAGAAAACCAGTTGGTACTGGGTTAGGATTAGCCATTTGTAAGAAAATTATAGATGCGCATCAAGGGAAAATTTATGCCGAAAATAAAGAAATAGGCGTTACTTTTTATATTTTAATGAACAATGATAAAGCAGTGGATATATGAGAAAAATTTTAATCGCAGATGATGAGCATAAAATAGTAATGACGTTAGAATACACCTTCAGAAAAAGTGGTTACGAAGTATTTATAGCAAGAGACGGTTCAGAGGTACTAGAACTTTTAAAAGAAGAAACACCAGATGTAATTTTATTAGATATTATGATGCCTCATTTAGATGGATATACAACAATACAAGAAATTAAAAAACAAGAAAAACTCAATAACTGTAAAATAATTTTTCTTTCTGCAAAAACCAATCCTGCAGATATAGAAAAAGGACTAAAACTAGGCGCAGACGCATACATCACAAAACCTTATTCTATTAAAAAATTAATACAGCAAGTAGATGAACTATTAAACAACTAAATATTAATCACAAACACCAAAATCAAAATGAAAGCGCACGAAATGTTCTTAAGAAGTACAGAAAACAAGGAACAATTTTGGGCTGAACAAGCCAACAACATCAAATGGTTCAAAAAACCAACCAACATCCTTTCTGAAGGAGAAAATAACTACCCTGTATGGTTTGCAGATGGTGAGCTGAACGCTTGCTACCTAGCAGTAGATAAACATGTAGAAGATGGCTACGGAGACCAAGTAGCTTATATTTACGATTCTCCTGTAACAGACACCATCCAAAAAATCACCTTTAAAGAATTACAAGAAAACGTCTCTAAATTTGCAGGTGGTTTACAATCTCTCGGACTCAAAAAAGGAGATACTGCAATTATTTATATGCCAATGATTCCTCAGGCTGCCTATGCAATGCTTGCTTGCGCCAGACTTGGCATTACCCATTCCGTAGTATTTGGTGGGTTTGCTCCACACGAATTAGCCATTAGAATTGATGATTGTAACCCAACCGCTATCATTACCGCAAGTGCTGGTGTAGAAATTAAGAAAAGAATTCCGTATTTACCATTCGTAAAAGAAGCATATCAATTAGCTGAACATAAACCTGAAAACATTATTGTTTTTGATCGTCAACTTTGGGGCAACAAAGTAGATTGGGAAAACGAACCCAAACTAACCAACTTCCAAGAATTGATGGAGAAATCTTCTCCCGCAGATTGCGTACCCGTAGAATCTACACATCCTCTTTACATTTTATACACATCAGGAACCACGGGCAAACCCAAAGGAGTAATACGTGATACAGGAGGTTACGCAACCGCTCTTAAATTTTCCATGGAAAATATTTACGGAGCTAAACCAGGCGAAGTTTTCTGGGCAGCTTCTGATATAGGCTGGGTTGTAGGACATAGTTATATTATCTACGGACCATTACTCAACAGAAATACTTCCATCATTTTTGAAGGAAAACCTATTATGACTCCAGATGCTGGTACTTTTTGGAGAGTCATTTCAGAACATAAAGTTGCCGTAATGTTTACTGCTCCAACAGCGCTTAGAGCCGTTAAAAAAGAAGATCCAGATGCAGAATTACTCAAAAAATATGATATTTCTTGCCTAAGAACACAATTTTTAGCAGGAGAAAGATGTGATGTAGCCACTTTAGACTGGTACGAAGAAAAAATAGGGCTTACCCCAATAGACCACTTCTGGCAAACAGAATCTGGATGGCCAATTTTATCATTAATGCCAGGCGTAGAAAATGCCGAAGTAAAAAGAGCATCCGTAGGAAAAGGAGTACCTGGATATGATATCAAAATTTTTGATGATGAAGGTTACGAACTAGAAGCTCACCACGAAGGTTACCTCGTAATTAAATTACCACTTCCTCCAGGTACATTAATGGGAATTTGGGGCGATTACGAAAGATTCCATTATGGTTATTTGGCAAAATTCCCAGGTTACTATTTCTCTGGTGATGGCGCTATTAAAGACGAAGACGGCTACGTATTTATTACAGGTAGAGTGGATGACATTATTAACGTTGCGGGGCACAGACTTTCTACCGCAGAAATGGAAGAAGCGGTTTCTGGTCACCCACAAGTTGCAGAATGTTGCGTTGTAGGAGTTGAAGACGATCTAAAAGGCCAAATCCCATTCGGTTTAGCAGTATTGAAATCTGGCGCTCAAATTTCTGAAACCGACCTTCAAAAAGAAGTTGTAGGCTTGGTAAGAGAAAAAATTGGTGCAGTTGCTTCTCTCAAAAATATTGTAGTAGTAAAAAGATTACCTAAAACGCGTTCTGGTAAAATTTTAAGAAAACTCATCAGAACCATGTTAGATGGTAAAGATTTTCAAATTCCATCAACTATTGATGATGAAGCAATTATCGCAGAATTACACGAAAAATTTGAAGAATATAAAATTGAAAATTAGAAAGAAAAGATAAATAATTATATGAAAATCTGTTTGATATGAAAAATTATGTGATTGATACTTTGCCTGATTATTTCAAGCAATATAAAAAATCCATCAAAGATCCAAAAAAGTTCTGGGACAAAATTGCAGACGAAAACTTTGTTTGGTATCAAAGATGGAATAAGGTCGTAAAATTCGATATGGAAGAAGCCAAAATAGAATGGTTTAAAGGCGCAAAACTCAATATCACTAAAAATTGTTTAGACCGTCACCTCAACACAAGAGGAGACAAAACAGCAATTATTTGGGAGCCAAACAACCCTGAAGAAGAGGCACAACACATCACATACAAAGATCTGCACGAAAGAGTTTGTAAAATGGCCAATGTGCTTACAGAATTAGGCATTAAAAAAGGAGACAGAGTTTGTATCTACCTTCCTATGATTCCAGAATTAGCAGTAACAATGCTGGCTTGTGCAAAAATGGGCGCAGTACATTCCGTAATTTTTGCAGGGTTTTCTGCTTCCGCAGTTGCTAGCAGAGTTACCGATTGCGAAGCGAAAATGATTATTACTTCTGATGGAAGTTACAGAGGCAACAAAGCAATAGATTTAAAAGGTATTATTGATGAAGCTGTTGAAAAATGCCCTACCGTTGAAAAAGTTTTGGTAGTGAAAAGAACCAATACCGAAATCAAAATTAAAGAAGGAAGAGATTTCTTATTAGATGATTATTATCCAAAAGCTTCTACTGATTTTGTTACCAAAATTATGGATGCCGAAGATCCTTTATTCATCTTATATACTTCTGGTTCTACTGGCAAACCGAAAGGAATGTTGCATACCACTGCCGGTTATATGGTTTACACGGGTTATACCTTTAAAAACGTTTTCAATTACAGAGAAAATGACATATATTGGTGTACCGCAGACATCGGTTGGATTACGGGGCACTCATACATTCTTTACGGCCCACTTACCAATGGTGCTACTACAGTAATTTTCGAAGGAGTACCAACCTATCCTCAACCAGACAGATTTTGGGACGTTATAGAAAAGCATAAAATTACGCAATTCTATACTGCACCTACTGCCATCCGTTCTTTGGCTAAAGAATCTTCTGAATGGGTAGAAAAGCATGATTTATCTAGTTTAAGAGTCATTGGATCTGTAGGAGAACCTATTAATGATGAGGCTTGGCATTGGTATAACGACCACGTTGGCAAGAAAAAATGCCCAGTAGTTGATACATGGTGGCAAACAGAAACTGGTGGAATTATGATTTCTCCACTTCCATTTGTAACGCCAACCAAACCTACTTATGCTACATTGCCGTTACCAGGCATTCAACCTGTATTGATGGACGAAAAACGCAATGAAATCACAGGTAATCAAGTAGATGGTGCATTATGCATCCGTTTTCCTTGGCCAGGAATTGCCAGAACAATTTGGGGCGACCACCAAAGATATAAAGAGACTTACTTCACTGCTTACCCAGGTAAATATTTCACTGGAGATGGCGCACTGAGAGACGAAGTTGGTTATTACAGAATTACTGGTAGAATGGATGATGTAATTATTGTATCGGGGCACAATTTAGGTACAGCACCAATTGAAGACAGTATTAACTTACACCCTGCTGTTGCAGAATCTGCAATTGTTGGTTTCCCTCACGACATTAAAGGAAATGCACTTTACGGCTTTGTAATCCTTAAAGAATCTGGCGAAGCGAGAGATAAAGATCATTTAAGAAAAGAAATTAATATGTTAATTTCTGATACTATTGGGCCAATTGCTAAGTTAGATAAAATACAGTTTGTATCTGGCTTACCAAAAACCCGTTCTGGTAAAATTATGCGTAGAATCTTAAGAAAAATTGCCGAAGGAGACTTCAGTAATTTTGGAGATACAACTACGCTATTAAACCCTGAAATTGTAGAAGAAATTAAGAATGAAAGAATCAATTAATCTATAATTTGTTAATTTAATTTGATGGCGAACCTCATCTTTATGGTGAGGTTTTTTATAGTCTTGATCAAAAAAAAATAAAAAAACCAGCGAAAAAATCGCTGGTTTTGATGTTATAATGGTTTAAAAATCTTAGTTATATCCAGGATTCTGAACCAATTTGTAGTTGACTTGCATTTCTCTTAATGGGATTGGGAAAACTAATTTATCACTATTCCAATTTAAAGAACCTACGTTGCCTTTGGTACGTTTAATATCATGAATTAAGAAGCCTTCAAACGCTAGTTCTCTTCTTCTTTCTAGCAAAATATCATCTAATGTAACTGTGGTTAACACTGATGCTTTGGCTCTATCTCTTATGGTATTGATATCATCTAATGGTGTTGCACCTAAAGAAGTACCTAATCTATAGTTAGCTTCTGCTCTTATTAAATACATTTCTGCCAATCTAATAACATGGATGTTGCCATACTGATTGGTGTATTTGCTGGTAAGCACATCATCATAGTAATTGTAATAATAAAAAGAACCTCTAACATCATCTGGTTCGAATAATCCTAAGAAGTCTTCGGTTAGTGTGATATCTCCTCCTCTACCTCCTTGCGCTTCATCTGCATAAAAGGTAATCAAATCATTTTCGCCTGATTGTGAGGTTACTTGCATTGCAAATAAGTCTTCACTAATGTTTTCTGAGGTATTGAAAGCATCTTTATAATTTGGCATTAATGATTTACCACTGTTTTCAATAACGTCATTCGCAAGATTTCTGGCATTGGTATAATCTCCTTTTTGAAGATATACTCTTGATAATAATGCCTGAGCAGAATAAGTATCAGCATAATAAGAATTCTCTGAAGGTAAGTTGTTAATCGCCTCTTTTAAATCTTTAACGACTTGCGTATAAACTTCTTCAACAGAGTTACGTGCAACAGATAAATCTCCGTTAAAATCTGTAGTTGTTTTTAATACAATTGGCACACCAAGTTGAGTATTATTTTTACCTGCTTCATATTGTTTTCCGAAAAATCTTACCAGTTCAAAATAATTTAAAGCTCTTAGGAACTTTGCTTCACCTTCAATCCTTTTTTTATCGTCTTCATCTTTTACGACACTAAGATTTTCTAAAACCACATTGGTTGCATTGATTACTTTATACGCTCTTGCCCAGGTGTCTCTTACATAAACATTATCAGAAATAATACTTTTCTCATAAATATGTCCAAGTTCTGCATAAGTCCCCCACCAATAAAGGTAGCCATCATCTGCCAAAAGGTCTCCGTAAATCTGAACATCTCCTCCAAATAAATCTCCATCGCCAGTATTTTTATAAGCACCAATAAGTATCTGCTGAATTCCCTCAGGTGTTGATATTGCTGTCTCAGTACTTATCCCTTGTTCTGAATCTATATCTAATTCTCTATCACACGAGGTAAATAGAAGAAAACTTGATATCGTTAAGATTAAATATTTTAAATTTTTCATTTTCTTAGTTTTTAGAAGTTAACATTAATACCAAAAGTTACTGTTTTAGCAGGCGGAGCTGAGTAAAACGTAGAACCTCCTCCTCCTCTACTTGTATCTGATCTAGCTTCTGGATCATAACCACTATATTTAGTAAAAGTAAGAGCATTAATCGCAGAAACGTAAATCCTTAGTTTACTTACTCCTAATGCATTAATTAAGCTCTTGTTGAAAGAATATCCTAAACTTAAATTTCTTAATCTAACAAAATCGTTTTTTTCTAGATATCTTGTAGATTCTTCCGCACCATTACCTTTTCCTAATCTTGCTTGTGGTACATTGGTAATATCACCAGGATTTTGCCAACGATTCATCTGATCTACGGTTTGGTTATCGTAACCATTCCCACCTGATGTTGACATAAATTTACCTCCTGAGTTGTATAGATTACCGCCAAACTCTCCATATAAAGTAAAAGAGAAATCAAAATTCTTATACTCAATGGTATTGGTTAAGCCGGCAATCCAATTAGGGGTAGAACTACCTGCAACGATTTTTTGCGCTTCACTATAATCATTGGTTGTAGTCTTATCTAATGTTCCGTCTGCTTTCAATGTATTTTTATAGTACAATGCATCTCCGTTAGCAGAATCAACACCAGCATATTCTACTAAATAAAAAGAATCTAATCTCTCGCCTACCCTTCTAATCACATTTCCTGGTATCTGGTCTTTATTACCATCTGGTAATGAAACCACTTTATTATTATTCAAAGCAATATTAAAATTAGTATCCCAAGTAAAATTATCTTTTTTGATGTTTTGTGTATTAATTACCAATTCAAAACCTGTATTTTTCATATCACCAACCCGTAGTGCATTATAAAAAAGGTTACTCATAATACGAAAATTTCGTATATTGTATTGATTATCAATCTAATACGTTATGAATAACCTAGAT
>JAYRDY010000014.1:0-19692 GCA_041909215.1 Cloacibacterium sp.
GCGTTATGATGATATTAATGACTTAGAACTTTCTAGAACCAAAAACAGAACTATTACCACAGCTCAACTAAAATTGGGTGATGTAAACGAAATGAATTTAGGTGCTTTCTGGAGTCAGAAAATCGCTTTAAATCAAAATTTTGATATTACACCTTCTATAAGATTTGATTATTTTGATAATCAGTATAATGACAAACTTCTTCAGCAAAAATTAAAATCAAATTCTACTATTTTCAGTCCAAAGTTAAGAATGAATTACCGCATCAATGAAAATGTGCAATTGTATTCTTACTTTGGAAAAGGTTTTCATAGCAATGATACCAGAGTTGCAGTTGTAGAAAATGGCAAAAAAGTATTGCCTCCAGCTTTAGGAACTGATTTTGGTGGAATTTTTAAAATTTGCAAAAAACTCATTCTTCAATCTGCGGTTTGGTATCTTTGGCTTGACCAAGAATTCGTTTATGTTGGTGATGAAGCGATGGTGGAAGAAGGCGGAAAAACCGAAAGAATGGGAATTGACATCACTGCTCGCTACGAAATTTACCAAAATTGGTTTGCAGATTTTAATTTGAGTCTGGCAAAACCGAGAAGTTTGAATGTTCCTGCTGATGAAAATTTAATTCCTCTAGCTCCCAAATTAGTCAGTACAGGCGGAATTACCTACCGAAAAGAATCGGGTTTCAACGGAAGTTTGCGCTATAGATTAATGGGAGACAGACCCGCAAATGAAGATAATTCTGTGGTGGCAAAAGGTTATTTCGTTTGGGACGGAACATTGAATTACACTTCTAAAAATTGGGAATTAGGCATTTCTGTTCAGAATATTTTTAATGTAAAATGGAAAGAAACACAATTTGATACTGAAAGCAGATTGTACAACGAAACTTCGCCAGTTTCCGAAATACATTTCACGCCAGGGACTCCGTTTTTTAGCAAGTTGAGTTTTACTTATTTCTTTTGATAAATATAATCCTTATAGTTTTTTTTTGAAGCAAAACTTTTCTATGAAAAGTTTTGCTTTTTTTTAGTCATCAGAAGATTCTACAATAGATTCTCTGTATTTATTTAGGATTTTAGATTTAGAAAGCATCCCAATAAATTTTCCGTTTTCTATTACGGGTAAGAACCAGGCATTGGTTTGATCGAATTTTAGAATGATTTTGGTAGGTCTATCTTTAGGTTCTATAAACGCAGGAGGAACAGTAACAATGTCTGCTACGGTAAGTTTTTCGTGTTTTGTTTTATTCAATAAAAGGTTGATATTTTCTTCTAATTGAATAATACCAATAAATTGATGTTCATCATCTTCCACTACAAAAATATTTTTATCAGTTTGAGGAATTAATTTCACCAATTCAGAAATAGATAAATTCACGTTGATGGGCTGATAATCTTTATCAATTAATTTCGAAATGTTAAGCAATCTAAGTGCCGCTTTATCTTTGTTGTGAGTAATTAATTTGTGTTCTAGACTCAGATTATAGGTGTAAACAGAGTGTTTATCAAATTTATGCTTTACAACATACGCTGTAAGAGAAGTAATGATTAAAGGCAAAAGCAGATTGTAACCACCAGTAATTTCTGCAATGAGGAAAATTGAAGTCATAGGAGCGTGCATAATGGCAGACATTACACCAGCCATTCCTACCAATGCAAAATTGTGTTCAGAAACGTTTACAATTTTAGAAGCATTAATAATTCTAGAAAAAGTAAATCCTAAAATTCCACCTGCAAAAAGTGAAGGCGCAAAAACACCGCCAATTCCTCCAGAAGCAGTGGTTAAACTGCTCGCAATTATTTTTAGAAACAAAACGCCAATTAAGAAAAGAATAAAAAAAGTTTCGCTATTCGCTTCAGAATAAAAAATAGTATTGTTCATTATTTCTTTAGGAAAGCCACTTCCTAAAATATTTTGAAGAGAAATATACCCTTCACCAAATAACGGCGGAAATATGAAAATTAGTAAACCAACAGCCAAACCGCCTAAAATAGATTTTACATAAATGTTTTTAAATTTATCAAATTTAGCTTCAATGTATCTCGTGATTTTTATAAAAACTAAGGCATATAATCCACAGAAAATTCCTAAAATAATATAAATTGGGAACTTGGTTTTGTCAAAATGCTGAAAAATGGCAAAAGAAAAAGTTACGTTTTCGCCCATCATAAAAAAGGAAATCAACGCGCCTGTAACAGAGGCAATTAGCAAAGGAACAATAGACCACATTGTTAAATCTATCATCAGTACTTCTAACGAAAAAATAATAGCAGCAATAGGTGCTTTAAAAATTCCAGCAATTGCAGCAGAACAACCACAAGCAATGAGCAATGTTCTGAGTTTAAAATTCAAATTAAAATATTGTGCAAAATTACTACCAATGGCTGCTCCGGTGTAAACAACAGGCGCTTCTAGACCTACAGAACCACCGAAACCCACCGTAAAACTACTGGCAACTACAGAGGTATAAGTATTGCTTTTGTCTATTTCGCTGCGCTGTTTAGAAATGGCCGCCAATACCTTTCCTACACCGTGACTGATGTTTTTTTTGACAAAAAATTTAATGTAAAGAACCGTCAAAAGAATCCCAATGGCAGGCAAAAATATCGTCCAGATGTAATAATGTTCTGTGTAACCAGAGTAAACCAATTCTTCTGTCCAGTGAACCAAATTTTTAAGAAAAACCGCCGCCAGACCACCTACCAATCCTACAATTGTACTGGCAATGTAAAGAAAGGCTTGAGGATTTTTGTATTTAAATTTCCTCAAAAGAATGGGGATTTTTCTTTTGTCTAAAAAATTCATTTTTCTTGAATGAAAAAAATCATATACAAATTTAGGCTTTTAATTTTTCTTAGCTCTACTGATTGTCCAAAAATTCATAAATTGCAAAGATAATAAATTCATAAATTGTCTAAAATTTATCTCTCAAAAAATGAAATTTCTTACAGAATATCGCAATCCAGAACTGGTGAAATATTATCTTTCTGAAATTGAGAAAACCGTTACAAAGCCTTGGAATATTATGGAAATTTGTGGTGGACAAACGCATTCTTTGGTCAAAAATGGTTTGCTAGATTTGTTGCCAGAAAATGTAAGAATGATTCACGGTCCTGGTTGCCCAGTTTGTGTTACCCCGATTTCTTTGATTGATAAAGCCGTGACTTTAATGGAAAAAGGCGCTGTTTTGTGTTCTTTTGGCGATATGGTAAGAGTTCCGGGGAGTAAAAAGTCTTTGCTCCAAGCTAAAGCCGATGGTGGAGATTTAAGGATTTTGTATTCGCCTTTAGAAGCGGTGCAAATTGCCGAAAAAAATCCTGATAAAGAAGTGGTTTTCTTTGCTGTTGGTTTTGAAACGACTGCTCCAAGCAATGCTTTGAGCGTAGTTCATGCGCAAAAATTAGGCTTAAAGAATTTCTCACTCTTGGTTTCTCACGTTTTGGTTCCGCCAGCGATGGAGGCCATTTTAGATGATAAATTTTGTAAAATCAATGCGTTTTTAGGTGCTGGTCATGTCAATACCATTATGGGACTTAAGGAATACCATCCTATTGCAGAAAAGTATAAAATTCCGATTGTGGTTTCTGGATTTGAACCTGCCGATTTGCTTCAAGCGATTTATCATGCCGTTTTGCAATTAGAAAAAGGCGAACATACAGTAGAAAATTGCTATGAACGTTTGGTAAAAGATGAAGGAAATGTTCCTGCTCAAAGGGTAGTGAACGAAATTTTTGAAATCGGAACTCAAGAATGGCGCGGAATTGGCGAAATTCCAAATTCTGGCTTAGTCATGAAAGAAAAGTACAAAAATTTTGATGCAGCAAAGAAATTCAATATAGAAAATTCAGAAAAAAAAGAAGAAAATCTTTGCATTGCAGGCGAAATCCTGAAAGGCATCAAAAAACCAGTGGAATGTCCGCATTTTGGTAAACTTTGTAACCCAGGAAATCCTTTAGGTGCACCAATGGTTTCTTCGGAAGGAGCTTGTGCTGCGTATTATCACTACTCTTAATTTAAGAATTAAAGATTAAAAGATTTAAAAATTTTCACATTAACAAATCACCACATTATCTCATGTTTAAAATATTTCTTACCATCTATTCAGGTTTAGAACACGCTTTTGAAGCCGACCATTTATTGGCGGTAAACACACTTGTCTCTCACCGTGATAATTTAAAACAATCAATAAAAGATGGAATTTATTGGGGAATTGGCCATACTACTACCATTTTTTTCATTGGGATTTTAATGATTGGGTTTAAATTTAATATTGGTGAAGAAGTTTTTAAAAATTTTGAAGCTGGAGTTGGTGTCATGCTCATTATTTTGGGACTTTACAGGGTTTTCAAACTCTATTTTCCGAAAGAACATACCCATACTCATAACACTTCTAAAGCCGCTTTCGGAGTGGGATTAATTCACGGTTTGGCTGGGAGTGGCGCATTGGTTGTTTTGGTGATTTCTCAGATGAAAACACCTTTAGAAGGACTTTTGTACATTCTCATTTTCGGGTTAGGCTCTATTTTTGGGATGTTTTTAGCGGCATATTTGTTCAGTATTCCTTATACCAAAAGCCTCTTGAAATCTAAAAAATTACAAGCTAGTTTGGTGATTATTTCCTCTATACTTTGTATCGTTTACGGCGGAAAAGTAGTCGTTGAAAATTTAGGTTTGCTTTAATCATTACAACAAAAAATGCTTCGGCAAATTATGCAGCAACTCTGTGTTGATAATCTCCGCACAAATCGTTGGCTTTTCCCAATGTCCATTATGCCCGCAATCCAAAACATAAGTTTTGATGTTGGTTTTTTCAGGGATAAGTTTTAGGAGGCTTTCGGTTTTTACTGCATTGTCATATTTTCCTGCGATAATCAATATTTTAGCGTCTAATTTCTCTAAAATTTCAGTTCGGTTGGGTCTTTCTGCCATTCCTAACTGAGCAGCTTTCATTCCCTCAAGATTATTAGATTTAGCAATCTTTTTAGCCAATTCTATTTTGCCTTCTAAAATATCTTTTTCATTATTGCTGAAGAGGTTCGGGATTGAAGTTTTTACAAAAGTTGAAAAATTTTCGTCCATTACCGCAATACTTCTTTTTCTTATGTTTTTCTTCTCTTCATCATCGGGAAGCGTGGTGGAAAAAAATAACGTCATGCTTTCTAAAAAATCAGGAAATTTTTCTGCGAAAGCCAGAGAAACATAACCTCCCAAAGAATGTCCCAGTAAATTAATTTTCTCTAATTTTAAAAAATCGATTACTTCCTTCACTTTTTCAGACATGAAATCTGGGGTGTTGATTTCGTGGTAATTTTTAGATTTTCCGTGACCAGGTAAATCTATTTTAATCAGCGTAAAATCTTTAGAAAGATGCGCTTCCATTTCGTCCCAAATGGTAGTATTTTCCATAAAACCATGAAGTAAAACCAATGGTTTTTTGCCGTTTCCTGAAATTTCGTGATGTAACATAATTTTTAATTTTTTAGATGAGAGATTTGAGATTAAAGATTTTAAATTCCTTTGCCTTTATCTTTACCTCAACTTATTTCCAAATATCGATGTAATCTACAAAACCATCTTGATTAACTTTCTCCTGAAGCCTGAAAAAGTTGCCTTTTCCCTCATCTCGGAAGGTGTTGCTTTGTTTTTTAGATTCAGTTTTTCCGTTGATGGTTTGTGTTATTTTCCCGTAAAAATTAATGTGTTTCGCAGAAACTCGGTCTGCTTTTCCATCAATCATTAAAGAGTTTTTGCCAGATTTTGCACTGCCTTTCACTTCGTAGCCATCGCTCATTATTTTAGTGAAATTTACGCTTCCTGAGAAAGATAATCCGTCATCATTGGTGAAACTAAGTTTATGAGCACCAGTTAAATCGCCAAAACTGTTTTTATTGTTGAGAGATTTTATACTATCGTTATGCTTTTGGATTACCACGTTCATAGAATCGATAATCTTTGTGCTATCTATTGGGTTTGATGAATTTTCTGCCGTCTTATTGCAAGCAATTAAAGCGAGAATGAGGGCTATAAAAGAAAGTTTTTTCACGGTTTAATTTTTTGTATGATTACAAATTTAGAATAAACTTTCTAGAGTAAAGAATTAATTTTCAGTATATTTTTTACTACTTCAAAAACTCAATTACAGAAAATAAAGAAATACCAGAAATAAATATCCAAAGAAAGATTCCTAATAGAAGTGGCTTTATCCCAATGTTTTTAAGGTTCTGAAAAGATAAGCCTGCACCAATTAAGAAAAGCGCAACTTTCAGTGTGTCTCTAGAAATTTCAGAAATATAATGGTTGTAATTTTGTAAAAACGGAAGGTAAGTTCCTGCTAATATCGCTAAAACAAAGAAACCAATGAAATAAGGAATTTTAATTTTTCCTTCGCTTTTCGTTAAAAGAGAAATGATGAATGCCAACGGAATAATCCATAAAGCACGAGCTAATTTTACGGTAGTTGCAATCTGTAATGCTTCGTTACCATATTTACTGGCAGCGCCAACTACAGAACTCGTGTCGTGAATGGCGATTGCACTCCAAATCCCAAACTGATTTTGACTGAGATTAAAAAAATGCCCGATTTCAGGGAAAATAAACAAAGCAACTGCATTCAATACGAAAACAATTCCTAAGGCAACGGAAGTTTGTTTACTATTGGCCTTCAAAATTGGAGCAACTGCAGCAATAGCACTTCCGCCACAAATGGCAGTTCCTGCAGAAATAAGTTGAGCAATGGTTTTATCAACTTTTAAAAGTTTGGCTAAAAGTAAACCCAACACCATTACCAAAACAATGGTAGAAATGGTAAACAAAAAACCTTGACTGCCTGCTTCGATAGCAGTTTTTAAATTAATACCGAAACCTAAACCTACAATAGAATATTGTAATAATTTTTTAACAAAAGAATCTGTTTCTATTACTTTTCCGAAAACGTTAACGAAAATTACGCCTAATAAAAGTGCCAAAGGCGGAGAAATAACAGGTGTGAAACATAAAACAGCTAATACAATAAAAAGAAGTTGAAGGAAAAAGTTGTTTTTAGGCATATTTTATACGGTAAATCTTTTGCGAAAATATTCAAATCCAAATTTAGCTTTTGTAACATTTGTTACAAAGCAAATCTTCGTAAAAAAATAGTTTTGTCAAAAATAGACATTATGAAAAAAATAATCTCAATAATAAGTTTAGGTATTTTGGTTTTTTCGGGCATACAATGTTCTTCACCCAAAACAGCAGAAGAAACTGCAATGCCAGAGGTTTCCATTAAAGAAGAGGTTTCCAAAGGTGCTTTTTTGGTTGATGTAAGAACGCCTGCTGAGTTTGCTGCAGGAAGTGTAGAAGGAGCGGTAAACATTCCGCTAGATGAGGTAGAAAGTCGAGTGAACGAATTTAAAGGAAAACCTTCTGTAATTGTTTTTTGCAGAAGCGGAAATAGAAGTGGACAAGCAAAATCTATCTTAGAAGCCAACGGTGTAAACAACGTAACCAACGGTATAAATGTAGAACATGTTAATGATGAATTAAAAAAGTAAACGCTTGAAATTTTTTACATGAAAAAATAAAAAAATGCTTTCAAATTTTTGAAAGCATTTTTTGTTTTTATAGAGATATTTTTATTTCTGATTTTTATAAAACTGAATACCACATTCTAAGAATTTTTTGAAATCTTCTTTTGGCATATAACCTGAAACAGGTGTGTTAATCACTTTACCTTCTGGTGTTACCAATACGTAATGTGGCTGAGAATTGTTATTAAAATTAACTTGTTGGAACAAACTCCACTTGTCGCCAATGGTTTTAATGCGTTTCATTTGTCCGTTCCCAATATCAATTTTAGTTTGTTCCGCTTCAGGGAGTTCTTCTTTGTCATCCACATAAAGAGAAGCCAAGATTACCTCGTTTTGAAGCGTTGGTAAAATATCGGGTTCGCTCCACACAAATTCCTCCATTTTTCTACAATTTTCGCAACCGTAACCTGTGAAATCTATCAAAACAGGTTTGTTTTCTTTCTTCGCCAATTCTATGGCTTTAAAATAATCATGTTCTGGGTGCATACCAAGAATTCCGTCTTTTTCATCGTGGAAATAGCTTACATTAATAGGAGGCAAAATCCCTGAAAGCAATTGTAATTTTGGTCTTTCCGAAGGAAATAATCCTTGAACTAAATAAATCACAAAACCAATTCCTAAAACGCCTAAAATTTTTCTGGTTGTGGTCGTTTTTTCGTTTTTATCATCATGAGGAAACAGAATGAGTTTGAATAAATAAAGAACCAAACCAATGGTAATGATAATCCAAATAGCGATGAAAAGTTCACGCTTCAATAAGAATGTTTTCGATACCAAATCAGCCTTAGATAAGAATTTAAGAGCTAAAGCCAATTCTACGAAACCAAGAACAACTTTCACAGTGTTCATCCAACCGCCAGATTTTGGTAAACTCGCTAAAATGTTTGGGAATAAAGCCAACAATCCGAAAACAATTGCCCAACTCAAACCAAATCCCGCTAAAGCGAAAGTCAATAACATCGGAACGTTTGCAGAACCTGTTACGGCACTTCCTAATAAACTACCTAAAATTGGGCCAGTACAAGAGAATGAAACAATTACCAAGGTTAAAGCCATGAAGAAAATCCCGATAATTCCTCCTGCTTCTTCTGCTTTTGAAGATTTATTGGCAATAGAACTTGGCAATGTAATATCGTAGTATCCGAAGAAACTTCCTGCGAAGAATAAGAATATCAAGAAAAATGCAATATTTAAACCAACTGATGTTGAAATCTGATTGAAAATATTACCCGCAATTCCATCAATAATATGAAACGGAACGCTCAATAAAACAAAGATTAAAAGAATAAAAAATCCGTAAATAAAGGCATCTCTTTTTCCTTTTGCTTTGTCTTTTTGTCCTTTAGTAAAGAACGAAACCGTCAACGGAATCATCGGGAAAACGCAAGGCGTTAACAAAGCGATTAATCCGCCCAAAAAGCCTAAAAATAAATAAGTAAGGTAGTTTTCAGATTTTTCTTCTTTAGCAATTCCGCAATCGGTTAAAGGATTTTCGAAGTCTAAAGAAGAAACTTTTAGACCTTCTTGTTTTGGAGAAATTATTGTATTTTCAGTTATTTTTGAGGCTGTTGGGTTGGTGGAAATTATAGAGTCTTTGTTAAGGTTTTCATCTGTTTTTGCAATGGCAGAACCTTCAATTTTCTTCTCAAATTCTAAAGTTTCTGGCGCAAGACAAACTCTATCATTACAAGTCTGATAAGTAAATTCTGCTGCAACATTGCTTCCTTTTTCAGGATTTTTCAATTTGAATTTTTGTTTGAAAACCACCGTTCCCGAAAGTACTGTAAGATCTGCCCCGAAAGCTTCAGAGAACGAAGTCTCTTTTTTACCTGTTTCAGTGGCTTTGCCAATTAGTTCAATCTCTTTAGAAGAGATTTTAATTTCTGTAGGGATGGCGCCAACTTCTGGGTTTATATCTTTAGAATAAATATGCCAACCGCTGTCTATTTTAGCCGTAATAATGGCCTCGTAGAGGTTATCGCCAGTAGATTTTATATCGTAATTTAGCTTTACGTGCTTTTCTATTTGTGCAAAAAATACTTGAGATACAATTGCAAAAAGCAAGAGCAAAAATTTCTTCATTTTTAATTTTTTTTGAGTTACAAAAGTAAAAAAAACGGTGGATTAAAAAAGTTAAAGACTTCTTAAGGTTTTATATCTTTACCAAAGAAAAAATCAATTTCTTTTGTGACAAACAATTTCTTTTCTCTTGATGGTGATTTCATAAGTGCTGCTTCGGAAAAATTTACCATTTTCAGCATTCATGATTTTTTCGATTTCAATGCCTGTGAAACCTAGTTTTCTGATGATTTCTATGATGAGAACTTTCGGTTTTTGGAGTAAAATTTCTTTGTTCAACGTAAATCCTTCTTCATTTTCTTCTGTTAAAATTTCTTGGAAGGTCTTTTCGATTTCGTTTTGATAAAAATCGTTTACCGAACTTAAATAAGACAGACTTTTACCAAATTGTTCTAAAAACTGTGGAAAAATTCCCAAAATTTTTGGGGTGAGTTGATTTCGGATTTTATTTCTAAGATAATCGTTTTTTTCATTGGATTTATCTTCTCTGAAATCGATTTTATTTTCTTCAGCAAAAGCATAAATTTCTGCTTTGGTGAACTTCAGAAGCGGACGAAGAATTTTATTTTCATTTTTTGGGATTCCGCTTAAACCTTTAATTCCAGAACCGCGAGAAAGGTTGATGAAAAAAGTTTCCAACTCATCATTAAGGTGATGTGCGGTAACAATATAGTCTATATTTTCTTCTTCTAAAATGTGAAAAAAATAATCATAACGTATTTTTCTTGCCCAATTTTGAAGCGAAGTCATCTTAGATTTTTCTTCTTCTGAAACATCTTTTAGATGAAATTTTATTTGATTGGTCGTGCAAAAATCTTCTACTATTTTTTGATCTAAATTAGAATCTTCTCCCCGAAAATGGTAGTTAATGTGCGCAATTTCAAATTTTAAATTACTCATTTTAAAAAGGGAAGAAAGCACCATAGAATCTGCACCTCCAGAAACGGCCAAAAGAAATGTTTTGGAAGAAATATCTTCTCCCAATTGCTCTAAATTATCTAAAAAACTGTTAAAGTCTATCAAAACCTCTTAATTTTAGACAAAGATAATTCTTCTTGTGGAATGAATTTTGTAATTTTGGTAACAATAATTATAAAAATATAGAAGATTTATGAGACTTATCAAAATTTTTGCTGTTGCAACGATGGCAATTTCGCTTACTTCTTGTGTAAGCAAAAAACAATACGAAGCACTAAATCTTAACTACAAACAGTGTGTTGAAGGTGCTGGCGAAAGACAAAGACAAATCCAAGATTTGCAAGCTGCAAATGCTGGTTTAACCAGTGAAAATAATCTTTTGAGAGACCAAAACGGAGCGCTCAAATCTTCACTAGATGCATGTTTATCTAATGCGGGTAAAGGTTCTGCTAATATTGATAAATTAATAGGCGAAATTAATGCGTCTAATTCTTACATCAAACGTTTGATTTCTACCAATTCTAAAAATGATAGCTTAAATTTAGCTTTATCTAATAAACTGAAAAGAAGTTTAGATAATGTAGCAGATGCAGATGTAGATGTAAAAGTGCTTAAAGGTGTGGTAATGATTTCATTATCAGATAAAATGCTTTACAAAACAGGCGATTATAACATTTTACCAGCAGCTCAAGAAGTGCTAGGAAAAGTGGCTAAAGTAATTAATGATTATGATACTTACAGCGTTCTTATCGAAGGAAACACAGATAATGTACCTTTAGCAAGTGCTAATTTACCAAGAGACAATTGGGATTTATCTGCACTGAGAGGAACGGCTGTTGCTAAAGTTTTACAAACGCAATTTGGGGTAAATCCTAACAGAATTACAGCAGGTGGTAGAAGCGAGTACAATCCTAAAACTACCAATGCTTCCGTTTCTGGACGTGCAGAAAACCGTAGAACAGAAATCATCATCATGCCTAAGCTAGATGAATTCATGAAATTAATGGATATTGCTCCGGTAAAAAAATAGAATCTTTGATTCACAATTAAGAACCTCGAAATTTTTTTCGAGGTTTTTTTATTTTCAAAAAATCATTATAAATTCTGTAATTTTGTAAAAAATCATCACATTAATCCATGAGTTATTTCGAAGAATTGCATCCAGAAATGGATAGATATTTAGAAGATACCGCTTCTTCCGAACCCGATATTTTGAAAAGATTACGAAAAGAAACTTTTCAGAAAACTACACAACCACACATGATTTCTGGTTATCTCCAAGGTAGATTTCTTTCTTTGATTTCAAAAATGATTTCGCCGAAAAACATTCTAGAAATTGGTGCTTTCACTGGATATGCAGCGCTTTGCTTGGCTGAAGGTTTACAGAAAGACGGGAAATTGACCACTTTAGATGTAAATGAAGATTTGGCTTATTTGCCTCAAAAATATTTTGCCCAAAGTGAATGGGCTTCTCAAATAGACTTTAAATTACAAGATGCTAAAGAATTTTTGAAAAATTCGAATGAAACTTTTGATTTGATTTTTATTGATGCAGACAAAGAAAACTATCCTGAATATTTACAATTGGTGAAACCCAGAATGAAATCGGGAAGTGTTTTGATGATTGATAATGTACTTTGGTACGGAAAAGTGCTCGATGAAAAGGGAAATAAACAAACTGAACAGATAAAACTCGTGAATAAAATAGTTGCTGAGGATGCAGATTTTGAAAATGTAATTTTACCTTTGCGAGACGGAATTCATTTAGTTCGTAAAATTTAAAGGCAAAAACTAATTTTTAGGTCTTTAAATTATATCAATAGAATCATTATGGAAAAAAAATACTACTGCAGCGTATCTGTTTCACCGATGAGAGCCGAAGTTTCAGAAAAATCTGAAATGATTTCTCAGATTTTATATGGTGAAACCTGCGAAATTATAGAAACGGAAGGGAATTTCAGTAAAATCAAAATGGATTTTGATGGTTATGAAGGTTGGATAAATACTTCAGTTTTGAAAAAACAAAATGCTGAAATTTCTAAAAATGTGATTACGCAGTCTTTTGGTGAATTTAATTTGCCAGAAGGTAAAAGTTTGCTTTCCATAGGAAGTGAAGTCGGTTTTGCAACAGAGAATGCTGTTGATACAAATAACCTGCGAGAAAGTTTAGTTGCAACTGCCAAAAAATTCTTGAATGTCCCTTTTTTATGGGGAGGAAGAAGCTTTTTTGGTATTGATGATAGCGGTTTTGTTCAGCTTTTATACAAAGTTCACGGAATTACTTTACCGAGAGATCCGGAGCAACAGGCTTTACAAGGAACCGCTCGTGATTTTGTAGAAGAAAGCGAAGCAGGAGATTTAGCGTTTTTTGAAGATGCAGAAGGAAAAATTGTGCATGTGGGTTTGGTTTTATCTCCATTTGAATTGATTCATGCGAGTGGGAAAGTGAGAATAGATTCTTTAGATTTCTCTGGAATTTATAATGCAGAACAAAATAAGCACACGCACAAATTGAGGTTTGTGAAAACAATGATTTAATTAAAAATTGGAAGTTGTAAATTAATGACTAAGTTTTAAAAAAAAATTTTTATTAAATGATAAACTACAAAAACATTAATAAACTACTGTTAATTATTCAAGTTCTATTGTTTTTATTTTTATGGATTTTCACAATAATTCATTTTTCTGAACTTCCCGAAATAATTCCTCAACATTATGGATTTGATGGAAAACCAAATGTTTATGGAAATAAAAGCATGATTTGGACTTTGCCTATTATAGGGAGTTTACTTTTTCTTTTGCTCAATCATGTCTCAAAAAATACAGATTCAGAATTACTAAATATATCTCCAAAAATAAAAGCAAAGCCCGAATTAGCAAGAACTTTTGTAAATGCACTATTAGTTTTTATTCTATTCTTGTTTTCCAGAATTTTATTTGAAGAAATAAAAATTATTAAAGGATTTCAAGAAAGTTTATCTTTTTTTGTCCCTACAATAATTGTTGTTATGTTGGTTTCTATTGTTGGTTTTAATACCTATTATCATTACAAAAAATAAAATTACATTCTCACATTGAAATTTCTCTACAACATATCCATCTTTCATCTTGAATTGGCGTTTAAGGTTTTGTCGTGGTTTAATGACAAAATTAAACGCGGTTTAGAAGGCAGAAAACAATCTTTGGAAATTGTAAAATCTAATATGAAAAAGGAGGACAAAGTCCTCTGGATGCATGCTGCAAGTTTGGGAGAATACGAACAAGGTTTGCCAGTTTTAGAAAAACTGAAAGAAAAATATCCTAATCATAAAGTTTTAATTACTTTTTTCTCGCCTTCTGGTTATGAAAATGTGATAAAGAAAAATAAAGAAGACATTTTGTGTTATCTTCCTTTTGATAAAAAATCTACCATTTCAGAGTTTGTAAAAGCGGTTCATCCTGAAATTTTCTTTACCGTAAAATATGATTTTTGGTATCATCTTTTAGATGAATTAAAGAAACAAAATACCAAAGTTTTTGTGATTTCAGCGTTGTTTTATGAAAATCAAGTTTACTTTAAACCACAAGGAAAATGGTTTGTGAATGAACTGAAAAAAAATGTGGATTGGATTTTTCATCAAACAGAAAAGTCTCTTTCTTTGGCTCAAAAAGTAGGTTTAACCAAAGGTTCGGTTTCTGGAGATACCAGATTTGACAGAGTAAAACAAATCAAAAATCGAGATAATTTCGTAGAATTTATTTCTGAATTTAAAGCCGAAAAAAAACTGTTGGTTTTCGGAAGTTCTTGGGAAGCCGAAGAAAAAATGGCTCAAATTCTTTCTCAAAAATTAGAAAATTTTAAAATTCTTATCGCAACACATGATTTAAAAAGAGTTCAAAACCTCAAACAAATCTTTCCAAATGCTATTCTTTATAGTGAATTAAAGGCTAATTACCGATTACCAAATACCAACATACTCATAATCGACAGCATCGGTTTACTTTCCAAACTTTATTCTTATGCAGATATTGCAATTGTGGGAGGAGGTTTTCACGATAAAGGTTTGCACAATATTTTAGAAGCAGCCACTTTCGGTGTTCCTGTAATTTTTGGAAATCAATACAAGAAAAATCCTGAAGCAGATGCTTTAATTTCTCAAAATGGAGGAAAGTCTTTTGCTCAAGAAGAATTGGCGGCAGATTTTGTCTTTGAATTGTCTCAAAATCAAAATTTATTATCTGAAATGAGCGAAAATGCAGCGAATTTCGTAGGCTCACAACCCAATTCTTCGGAGATTATTCTAGAGAAAATTTTAGAAACTGTAAAGTTGTGAAGTTGTGAAGATGTGAGGTCGTTTTAGAGGTTTTACAACTTTACGAATCATCAACTTTGCAAAAAATCTAATTAAAAAATTTAGAATATTTCTTAAATCCATTGAAAGCCCAATGTGCGGTGTAGTACAGCGATTTTAATGTGGAAAATTTCATGTAATCTTTGTACACCAAATATTGGTCTTTCATAATATTGGTTTTCTTTCTAGAGACGCTGCTTGCGTGCATTCTGTATTTAGCCAAAGTTTTTTTCAGCGGTTTTCCGTAAGAGATTTTTTTGAGTAAATTCAGCCACATTACATGGTCTTCTCTTTTGCTACCTTCTGGGAAAAATTCTTTGCCAACACGTTCAGAGTTATACATGGAAGCAAGGAGAGAAAGTCTGCAAGTTTTTAGTAAATTATCAAAAGTTACCTCAATATCCGCCTCAAAATCTGCAATTTTAGGTTGTAAATTTTCATCACATCTTGCATAAGTACAATATGCCAATTCTGCTTTTTCAGATTTTATAAAAGAGACCATTTCTGATAAAAAAGTGGGTTCCCAATAATCATCAGCATCCAGAAAAGTAATGTATTTACCTGTAGCTTTTTCTAAAGAAAGATTTCTGGCGTGTCCAGCTCCTCCATTTTTTTCTGCTTCTACGAGGATGATTCTTGGGTCTTGATGTTTTTTGATGATTTCCACAGAATTATCCTGAGATTTATCATCAGTAATAATCCATTCCCAATCTGTGAAAGTTTGAGAAAGTACAGATTTTATGGTTTCTTCTATGAACTGAGAAGAATTATAACACGGCGTAATAATAGAAACTTGTGGCATTGTGTTGCAAAGATAAATAATGTAATGAGAAAAAATTATATCTTTGTATAGATTAAACCATTAAAAAACTAAAACCATGAAAAAAATCTTTTTCTTTCTTTTGGCGTCTTTTGTTTTGTTCTCTTGTAGTAGAGATGATGATTCTTCTCCAGTTTCAATCGTAGGAACTTGGTACATGAGTTCTGTAACGATGAAAGGAACTTTAAGTTATAACGGGCAAAGCGCACCAGTAAATGAAGATAGAGCAACAGATGCTTGCAGCCAAAAATCAACAATGATATTTAATGCAGACGGAACAGGTAGTGTAACTTCTTTTGCCAATAATAATGGAACTTGCGAGCAATTATTGAACGAGACATTTACATATAAGTTTGATGCTAATACAAAACATTTAACCATTACACAAGGTGGAACTTCAGAAAGTATTACTCTTTCTTTCAGTGGAAGCAATAAGTTTTCATATGGAGAAAAACTTAATAATGTAAACTTTGGAGATTATTATCCTCAGTATGATGGGTTTTATTACACGGGTACGATTTCAACGGTTTATAGTAGAAAATAAATTTGATTAATTGAAATAAAAAATTAAAATCCTCATCAAGTTTCAAGATGGGGATTTTTCTTTTAAAAAATCATAAATTTGTAAATTCTTAAAAGCAAGTTTAACAATACATAAAATATAACAGCGTGTTTTACGATCACAAGCAGATAGAGCAAAAATGGCAGAAGTTTTGGGAAGAAAACCAAACGTATAAAACTGAAAACAATTCATCAAAACCTAAATTCTACGTTCTAGATATGTTTCCCTATCCTTCTGGAGCAGGTTTACACGTAGGTCACCCTCTTGGTTATATTGCATCTGATATTTATGCAAGGTTCAAGAGACACCAAGGTTTTAATGTTTTGCATCCTATTGGTTATGATTCTTTTGGTTTGCCAGCAGAGCAATACGCCATTCAAACTGGGCAACATCCTGCGATTACTACAGAGCAAAATATTACCAGATACGAAGAGCAGTTGCGCAAAATTGGTTTCTCTTTCGATTGGAGCAGAGAAGTGAGAACTTCTGATGCTTCTTATTACAAGTGGACGCAATGGATTTTTATAGAATTGTTTCATTCTTGGTACAATAAAACTTCGGATAAAGCAGAATCTATTCAAACTTTGGTAGAACATTTTTCAAAATTCGGGACTGAAAATTTAAATGCAGTTCAGAATGATGAATTGAACTTCACCGCAGAAGAATGGAACTCAGCCGATGAAAACGAAAAGCAAGATATTTTATTAAACTACAGATTGGCTTATAGAGCCGAAACTACCGTAAATTGGTGTCCAGCTTTGGGAACGGTTTTAGCGAATGATGAGGTGAAAGATGGAAAATCTGAACGTGGCGGTTATCCGGTTTTTCAGAAAAAAATGATGCAGTGGAGTATGAGAATTACTGCTTATTCTGAAAGATTGTTGCAAGGTTTACAAAAATTAGATTGGCCACAACCTTTGAAGGATTCTCAAGAATATTGGATTGGGAAATCTCAAGGAGCGGCTGTAAAATTCAATGTTTCTGGAATGGATGAGCAGATTGAAGTATTTACTACTCGTCCTGATACTATTTTCGGGGCAACTTTTATGGTTTTAGCACCAGAAAACCCTTTGGTGGAGAAATTAACAACTCCAGAACAAAAAACGGAAGTGGAAAATTATATCGAAGAAACTTCTAAAAAAACGGAACGTGATAGAATGGCAGACGTGAAAAACGTTTCTGGAGCTTTTACGGGAAGTTACGCTGTAAATCCTTTCACGGGGAAAAATATCCCGATTTATATTTCAGATTACGTTTTGATGGGTTACGGAACGGGTGCTGTAATGGCGGTTCCTGCGCATGATGAGCGCGACCACCGTTTTGCTAAAAAATTCGGTTTAGAAATTATAAAAGTAATAGAATGTGAGGTAGATGTTCAAGAAGAATCTTATGATTCTAAAGATTCGGTTTGCATCAATTCTGAATTTTTGAACGGACTGAACTATAATGATGCGAAAGCCAAAATTATTTCAGAAATTGAAAAAATGGGAATTGGAAACGGAACTACCAATTACAGACAACGTGATGCGATTTTCTCTCGTCAAAGATATTGGGGAGAACCAGTTCCTGTCTATTATAAAGAAGGAATGCCTTACACTTTGCCAGTTTCTGCACTGCCTTTAGAATTGCCAGAAGTGGAGAAATATTTACCAACAGAAGACGGCGATCCACCATTAGGAAATGCGAAGAATTTCGCTTGGGACGAAGCGAATCAAAAAGTGGTTGCTGTAGATTTAATTGATGAAAAAACCGTTTTCCCGATGGAACTTTCTACAATGCCAGGTTGGGCAGGAAGTTCTTGGTATTTCTTGAGATATATGGACCCGAAAAATGACGGAGAATTTTGTGCAAAAGATTTGTCAGATTATTGGGGACAGGTAGATTTATACATTGGCGGAAGTGAACACGCAACTGGTCACTTGTTGTATTCTAGATTTTGGAATATGTTCTTAAAAGACAGAGGTTACATTAACCAAGATGAGCCTTTCCAAAAATTGATTAATCAAGGAATGATTTTGGGAATGAGTGCGTTTGTTTATAGGCTTCATGTTGATTATTTGATTGATATTGATTTGAATAATGATAAATGGCCAGAAGTTTATGTTTCAAAAAGTATAGCTCAAAGGATAGAAAAAGAAGGGCTAAATGAAAATGAAATAGAATATTTAGAGAAAAGATATTCTGAAGTTAATAATGGTCTTCCAGCAAGAATACATTTTGAAAGTTTACAAAAAATCCACGTTGATGTTTCTTTATTAAAAGGAACTACAGATGAACTGGATATTGAAGCATTTAAAAATTGGAGAGCAGAATTTGCTGATGCAGAATTTATTTTAGAAGACGGAAAATACATCACCGAACGTGAAGTAGAAAAAATGTCTAAATCGAAATACAACGTCGTAAATCCAGATGATATTTGTGAAGAATATGGTGCAGATTGTTTGCGTTTGTATGAAATGTTCCTTGGACCTTTAGAACAATCAAAACCATGGAATACGCAAGGTTTAAGCGGTGTTTACGGATTTTTGAAAAAATTCTATAATCTTTATTTTGATGGAGACACTTTCTCTGTTTCAGATGAAGAACCTACCAAAGCAGAATTAAAAGTTCTACATACTTTGATTAAGAAATTTACGTTTGATATTCAAAATTTTTCTTTCAATACATCGGTTTCGCAGTTTATGATTGCTGTAAACGAGTTGCAAAAATTAAAGTGCAATAAAAGAGCGATTTTAGAACCTTTAGCGGTTATTATTTCGCCTTATGCGCCACATATTTGCGAAGAATTGTGGGGAAAATTAGGTAAAAATGCTTCAATAGAATTCGAAAAATTGCCAGAATTAAATGAAGCGTATTTGCAAGAAGATGAGATTAATTATCCAGTAAGTTTTAACGGGAAAATGAAGTTTACCTTAGCCCTTGCTGCTGATTTAGATGCAAAGCAAATTGAAGAAATTGCAATGAATAATGAAAAGGTAAAAGAAGTGTTGGCTGGTGCTACGCCTAAGAAAGTGATTGTTGTACCGAAGAAAATCATCAACATTGTACTTTAATTTTTCGTTAAGAAATATTTGAATAATAAGCTCGGGTATTTTATGTAATTGAAAAAAAAAGGTGTTAAAAATTTCTTAATTTTTATTGTTTTGAAAATTATAGTTGATGATTTTTAAAATATCCATAAAATTTTGATAATTTGTTAATGATTAATGATTTTTTAAAACGAGAAATTTATCATACTTTAAATTTTTTACTTGCATTTTACAATATTTTGGCTTTATTTTACAGCCTAAAAAAATTAACAATTATAATTTAGTTTAATATGGAAATGAATGTTTCAACACAAGAGGAGCAAGTAGTTGCTAAAAAAGTAGGAGGTCTTAATCCTGCAGTTGTTTTACCTATTCTATATGTTATAG
>JAYRDY010000015.1:0-17850 GCA_041909215.1 Cloacibacterium sp.
AATTTCTACTGCAGGATTTTTCAAATCATTGTAAATTTCATCTGAAATATATTCTGTTTCTTTTAATAATTCGAGCCAATAGATTGTTTTGTCACATTCTTTTTGAGCTATTGACAATTTATGAATGAAATCCATTTTGCTTTGTGCATTTAATGCTTCTCTTATATTTGCACCAATTGAAGTTCCTGAACGCAAAATCTGTTTAGATAAAACATATTCTTTGTTTTCATGAGAGAATTTTTTGTAAAAATTTATAATTCTCACGGCAAATTCAAAACTCTTCTTTCCTACAATGCTTTCACTCATAATTCATAACTTATAGCTTATAACTTATTTTAATTTACTTAAAGCATTTTCAAGTTTTGGGAACATTTTTTGTAAATCTTCTACAGAACAAGCTCCTACTGAAGCTCTAAACCAAGGCATTTCTCTAGAATTTCCAAATGCTGAAAATGGCACTAATGCTACTCCTGCATTTTCAATTAAATAGAAAACTAAATCGGTAGAATCTTTCAAAACTTTCCCGTCTTCAGTAGTTTTTCCTATATAATCTAATTTAATCGTCAAGTATAAAGCTCCCATTGGTTTTATACTGTCAACAGCGAAATTTTTAGCTTTCATTTCTTGAATTCCAGCGTGTAAAACTTCTAAACTGTGTGCAATTTTACCTTTATAATCATTCACAAAAGTATCTACCGCTTCCGTATTTTCTAGAAATTCTGCAACCGCTTGTTGTTCTGGTTTTGGCGCCCAAGCTCCAACGTGCGTAAGCAAAGCTTTCATTCTATCCATCACTTTGCTCGGACCAAAACCCCAACCTACTCTTACACCAGTTGCAGCGAAACATTTAGAAGTTCCATCAATATAAATGGTGTAATCCTTCATTTCTGGAAATAAAGTTACAGGATTAAAATGTTCTGAATCACCAAAAGTAAGCATTGCATAAATTTGGTCGTACATTAAGTACAAAGGTTTTTCGCCTTCTTTTCTTTTTTTATTTTCAGCAATAATGGCTTCGCAAATTTCTGACAATTGTTCTTTGGTAAACATTGTTCCAGTTGGGTTCAATGGAGAACAAAGAGCTACCAAAACAGCTCCTTCTAAATGTGGAATAAGATCTGCAGCAGTTGGTAAAAAATTATTTTCTGGAGCAACTTCTATTTCTACTGCTTTTGCGGAAGTAAGGTAAGAATAGTGATTGTTATTCCATGACGGAACAGCGTAAATTACTTTGTCGCCTTCATCTACAATGGTTTTGAAGGTTGCGTAAATTAACGGACGCGAACCACCTGCAACCAAAATATCGTCTGTTGAATATTCTAAATTCCAACGAGATTTTAAATCTTTAGCAACTGATTTTCTAAGAGAAAGCAAACCATTTGCTGGAGGATAATTGGTAAAATCGTTTTGATAGGCTTTCTGAATATTTTCCTTCAAAAGAGCTGGAATAGGATATATTTTGGAGTCTAAATCACCAATCGTAAGATTTGCAATTTCTGCACCTTGTGCTTTGAGTTCGTTAACTTGATTACCGATTTTGATAATCTCTGAACCAATAAGGTTTTGAGCAAGTTTTGATACCACTTTTCTAGAATTATGGGTTATAAATAATGAGTTAAATGTTTGATATTAATCAAATATTTTAATCTTCAAATTTAAAAATATAAAATAAAAGATTTTAATAAAATTCATAAAAAAATCTCGCTGATTAGGTTGATTTGGCTGATTTTTAAAATTAATCTGAACCATCAACTAAATCTGCGAGAAATTATATTTTTCAAGATTTTAGAGTTTTAAATCTTTCTTTACTTCGTTTATTTTTTCTTCTAAAACGGATTGTTTTGCAACGAAATCTGCTTCGTTTTCAATTTTATCTTTCACAGAGAAATAGAATTTAATTTTCGGCTCTGTTCCAGAAGGTCTGATACAAACTTTAGTTCCGTCTTCTGTATAGTAAATTAACACATTAGATTTCGGAATATCATTCATTACTTTTCTCTCTCCCGTAATCACATTAAGACAAGTTTGTTCTTGGAAATCTTTCACTTCCAAAACTTTTGAACCTGCTAATTCTTTCACTGGATTTTCTCTGAAATCTACCATCATTTGTGCAATTTCTTCGGCACCAGTTCTACCTTTTCTCACCACATTTACCAAACCTTCTTGATACATACCGATTTCTTTGTAAATATCAATCATATATTGATACATGGTTTTTCCTTGAGCTTTGCAAACTGCAGCCACTTCACAAGCCAATAAAATAGAACCACAACTGTCTTTATCTCTCACAAAATCTCCCGTCATAAATCCGAAAGATTCTTCGCCACCGCAAACAAATTTTTCTTGACCTTCCACATCGCGAATCATCTTACCAATCCATTTGAAACCAGTAAGACCTGCTTTGCAAGCAACTCCGAATTTTTTGGCAACTTCAAAGAAACAGTCAGACGTTACAATCGTAGAACCAATGAACTCTTTGCCTGTAATTTTTCCTTCTTTTTTCCATTGATCTAAAATGTAATACGTAAGAATCATATTGGTTTGGTTACCGTTCAATAACTGAATTTCGCCATCTAGATTTCTTACCGCAATTCCTAATCTGTCACCATCAGGATCACAACCAATTACAATGTCACCATTCGTAATATTTGCCAAATCTACCGCCATAGAAAGCGCTTTTGGCTCTTCAGGATTTGGAGATTCTACCGTTGGGAAGTTTCCAGAAGGAATCATTTGCTCTTTAACCAAATCCACTTTCGTGAAACCTGCTTTTGCTAAAGCTTTAGGAATCGTAGTATAAGTAGTACCATGAATTGACGTGAAAACGATGTTTACATTATCTCTACCAATGTTTTGATAAAGAGATTCTTGCATACATTTATCAATATAAACATCATCTTGTTCTGCACCAATCCATTCGATTAAATCATCATTTCCGTTGAATTTAATTTCGTTGAATTTTGTAGCGTAAACTTCTTTGATGATATTTTCGTCATTTGGTGGAACTACTTGTGCACCATCATTCCAATATACTTTGTAACCGTTATATTCTGGCGGATTGTGAGAAGCCGTCAAAACGATTCCTGCATTACACTTTTTATCACGAACCGTGAAAGAAAGTTCTGGCGTTGGTCTGTGTTCTTTGAAAAGCAAGACTTTAATTCCGTTTGCAGTAAGAACATCGGCGCACATTTTTCCAAATTCTTTGGAATTATTTCTCACGTCATAAGCAATGGCTACTTTAATATTTTCTCCAGGAAATTGTTGATGAAGATAATTTGCCAAACCTTGCGTTGCTTGTCCGAGTGTATATTTGTTTAATCTATTGGTACCAACTCCCATTATTCCTCGCATTCCGCCAGTTCCGAATTCTAATTCTCTGTAAAAACTGTCTTCTAATTCTGGAGAATTGGTATCTATCCAATTCTGAACTGTAGCTCTGGTTTCAGCATCAAAAGTATCTGATAACCAAAGTTTTGCTTTTTCTACCGTTGTCATATCTATTGTTTTTTTGTTTGATATTATTTGATATTGTTTGAAATAGTTTGATTTTGTTTGATTTTGTTTGATTACTTCCGTCTTCCGACTTCTGTCTCCCAACTTATTTCAACTTTCTGTTTTCCACAGAAGATTTATCTTTTTTTGTTAATTTATTGATTGGTTCTCCGTAGAAAATAAGTTTTGAGGTATTTTCGAGAGTTCCTTTCATTTCATTATCAATATTTAATCCTGCAGAAGTACCATTTTTACTTAGAATTTCTAAATTTTCTACATAAAAATAAGGCGCCATAATGCTTGCAGAATCAGATAATTTAATATTTAAATTTTGGGTTTTGCCTAAAATGTTGGCTTTAGAAATTTGTGACATTTCAACTTTACTTTTTTGAGCCATTACTGCGCCCATAAATTTTGTATTGTCTTTTAAATGTAAAGTAAAATCGGGAGATTTTATTTGCCCCGAAACATTCATTTCTACTTGATCTGCAAACGAAATTTCATTCAAATCACTTTTTCCAAAAATAGTAATACTGTAAAAATCTACATTTTCTGGTTTTCTGTTTTCGTCAATAATTAAAGTACCATTTTCTACTTCTATATCTAGATTTTTGTAAACATTAGGATAGGTTTCTACACTTACTAAATTTTGATTTCCTTTGGCGAAAAATACTTTGAAGTTGCCTTTCAGATTTAATTTGGTGAAATTTTCTACAGATTTATCTTTGACTTCAATCTCACCACTTGGCGAAATTTTGGAACAAGAAATCATTCCTAAAAATAGGATAAATAAAAAGATTATTTTTTTCATTTTTTACAAAATCGAGAAAACAAATTTACGTAAAAAATGTACAATAGAAAAGATGATAAATAATATTAATTAAGTGAAAAATTTATGTTAACGTAACTCTTAGCGTATTACCTACTTTTGTAATCGTTGCTGTTCTGCCACTCAAATTAGTGCCAATAGTGGGGTTAGTACCGCTCATTGTTCCAGAGCTAGAAATAATGGTGAAAGTTCCTGTAGGCATTGCTTGCATCAGATTAATTTTAGAAGCAGTACCAAAATTGCAAGTTCCAGTTACATTAATTTGCGATAAAGTAGTTCCGTTAGAATAGACGTTAATACCAGAAGTCGAGCTCGTAAAATTAAGATTTCTTACATTTAGAGTTCCTGCATTTCCTGTTCCTGTACCGCCTTGCAAAATTCCTGTACCGCTAACTGTGGTTGATGAAGTATTAGAAAAAGTGCCCGTTCCGCCTAGAATTCCATTATTAACGGTAGTGGTTCCTGTATGAGTACTTGTCCCATTCAATAATTGAGTTCCTGTTCCTGTTTTTAAAACATTTACCACACGACCACCTAATCCATTTCTGAAAATCCCGTTATAGATCCCGTTTCCGTTATCATTCCCAATAGAAAAAGTTTGAGGACCTGCAACTGTAGAGTGAATTTCACAAATACCTGTACTAGCTCCGTCTAAAGCACCAATAATTGCGGTATTATTTGCCCCAACGTTTAAAACAAGGTTTCCATTAACTTCTATTTTATTTTTATTGATAGAACCACTACTATTCATTTGAAAAGCTTTACCAGCTAAAATTCTAATCGTTGCTACAAAAGTATTTGCTGTATTATCAAAAGTAACTCTTGCTACTTGACCAGTTGTAGGATTCCAAGTTCCTAAGCCATCAATTGTTAAAAAATTTGTAGTTCCAGAAATTAAACCAGTAAACGAACTTCTGTCATTAGACGCGTCATAGAAAGTAATATCTCTATTAATGTTAATATTACCACTATGTATTGTATAAAGCCCCGAAGAATAAGCCCCTATTAGCACCTGACCAGTACCTTGACCGGAAACAACAATATTATTTGACGGAGTAAAACCTCCTGCCCATCTCCATTCTATATCACTATTACCCGTTCCAGAATCTCCTAAAATTACATTGGTAGTTCCAATAGCTGTACTTGTACCTAAATATAAACCGCCTTCACTTACTGTAATGCTTCCTGAAAATGTATTATTACCTGTTAAAATAAGATTAGAAAGACCTTTTTTAATAAAATTTCCTCCACCTTGTAATGTAGAAGAAATCGTTGCATCTTGATTGGTTGTAATGATACCGCCTAAAAGATTTAAATTTCCGCTTTGAATTAAAAAATTACCAGAAGGAGTTGCATTAAAGAACATGCTTTTCACGTCTTGAGTTCCAGAAACCGTTATTGTTCCAGCAGCTCCGTTTCCTAGATTACCTCCAAAAATAGCATTACCACCAGGAATCCAAGCCTGATTTGCAGATGTAGCGGTTTGCAACCAAGTGGTATTAGTAGAATTCCAAGTCCCAGAACCATTATCTACCTGAGAGTTACCTGCTGTATTATCCCAGATTAAAGCTCCCATTACATCTGGATTATAATATCTATTTGCAGGAAGTAATTGTGCATTACTAAACACACAAAACAAACCAAAAATTATGGTATTAATTTTACTGTACATCACCACTTAATACACTAGAATTAGTTGCTCTTACTTCTAAACCTGCTTTAGCCCATCTTCCAGATGTTCTGGTACCATTCCATCTATTATTTATCACCATTCCTCCAGAACCTGAAATTGTTACTTGTCCTGTTCCTGCCTGCGTTATACTAATCTGAAAACCAACTGGTAATGTATTGGGTACAGTAAGAGTAACCGCAGA
Organism: Cloacibacterium sp.; assembly: GCA_041909215.1. Classification (GTDB taxonomy): domain Bacteria; phylum Bacteroidota; class Bacteroidia; order Flavobacteriales; family Weeksellaceae; genus Cloacibacterium. The sequence goes on from JAYRDY010000015.1 coordinate 6,199, forward strand.
ATTAGAAGTAAAGTCTAATATTTTGCCATGATCTGTAGAAGCTAAGGTATAAGAAGTTCCAGATACCGTAACTACAGAAAATACGCCAATAGTAGCAGGCTTCCAAGTACTGGTTGTGCTATCCCAAGTTAAAACTTGCCCATCAAGTGGAGCTGTAGTTGCTACATTTTTACCTTGAATTTTTGTGACTGTAGTTGCACCAATAGTTCCTGTAACATCACCAGCAATCGACATAGCATTTACATTATTCGTAGCGATTACATCTCCATTCGCATTGGTAGAAAGCAAAGCTGCATTTGGCAAGTTAGTAAACCTTAATCCACTGTTTCCTGCTGTACCTTGGGTGATTTCTAATTTATTATTAGGGGCTGAAGTTCCAATTCCCACATTTGCTCCATTTCCAAGAATTACTGTATTATTCTGATTTGCGGTTGTGTTATAACCAACTGCTGTTGCATTAGTCGCAGAAGCTGTAGCTCCTTGACCAATGGCTGTTGAATTCTGACCAGAAGCAGTACTGTTTTGTCCGATTGAAGTAGCATTTTGACTGGTATTTGCTTTAGCGTTTTGTCCAATCGCAACGGTTCCGTTTTGTGTAGCTAGTGCCGACTTTCCTACAGCAACTGCTTGATAAGCAGATGAAGCAGAAGCGCCAACAGCTACAGATTCTGTATTAGAATTTTGTGAACTAGAACCTATAGAAACACTTTGAAATTGTGATTTTGCACTTTCGCCAACTGCTACAGCTTCCGTTTGTGTATTTCCAGCATTATTACCTACAGATACACTCTTATACGCAGCATTAGCACTTAATCCGAAAGATGCGGATAATTGATACACACTTAATCTCCCTGATTCTGTATTTTTAATTTTAAAAACTAAATCTTTATCATCTATTGTTCCTAAAAAATGAGTTGAAGGTGAAGTCCCAGAATTTCCTGTTAACAACCAACCTGACGAAGGCGTGGCATTTACCCAGTTCGTTCCGTTAAAAACAAAAAATTCTCCTGATGTTTTATTGATGTAGATATCTCCAGCAAGATCAGATCCAGAAACCACAGGTGCTGAAGTTCCATAAAAAAATCTTTCAGTTTTATCAGTAATTCTAAGCCATTTAGTACTATCCCAATAGTAAAAACCTTTGGTTATTGAAGCATTATTAGTAGTATTATAAACTATAAGGCTAGTTGCGGGACTAGGAATGGTAGAAATATCAGTAGTACTCAAAAGAGGAATTCTAGGTATTAATAAACCTTTATCATTGTTTTTAGAAACAATATCCAAAACCGCAGAGGCGTCTGGTGTTTCAGTATTAATACCTACCTGAGCATTTACTTCTTGTACAGTAACGCACAAGAAAAATAGCCACAAAAATGGCTGTAGTAATTTCATCATTTGCATTTTATATTTCTAGTTTGTGAATAAAAATATCGCCAAAAATAATGAAATTCAGTTAATTATAAATATTTTTTCACAAAAATTAATAAAAAAAAATAGACAATTTAAATTATTTATATGAATAAATATTAAATTATCAATAATTACTGATTTAAATTAAATTATTTAAATTGTATTAGTTAGAATATTTAAAAACAATTAGCTGTTAAATACTAAGTTAAAACCAACCATTAACATAAAAAAGTATTAATAATTAATAACCATAAAAGATTATAATTGAAAAAAAATCACCCAAGGAATGATTTTTATGATTGTTTTTAAAAAGAAGCCATTGAAATTTAACTAAATCACTTCCTCGATATGGTAATTTTTATGTCCTCTACTTTGTCTAATAATTAGTTCTCCTAAAAAGCCTGCAACAAAAAGTAAAGTGCCCATTACCATCATGGTTAAAGCAATATAAAACCAAGGGTTTTCGGCAATTAAATTTCCGTAAATGTGGTAATAATAAACATCAACCAACTTGGTTGTACCTAACCAAAACGCAGAGAAAAACCCGAAAATAAACATTAACGTTCCTACAGCACCAAAAAAATGCATGGGTCTTCCTCCGAATTTACTTACAAACCAAAGCGTAATTAAATCCAAAAACCCACGGATAAATCTTTCTGTCCCGAATTTAGATGTTCCGTAAGGTCTTGCTTGGTGCTGAACTGGTTTCTCTGTAATCCTTTTAAAACCAGCGTTTGCGGCCAAAACAGGAATCCATCGGTGTAAATCTCCGTAAACATCTACCGATTTTACCACTTGTTTTCTGTAAGCTTTTAATCCGCAATTAAAATCGTGCAATTCTACTCCAGAAAGATTTCTTGCGGCAGAATTAAAGAGTTTTGATGGAAGATTTTTGGTCATCACATTATCAAAACGTTTTTTCTTCCAGCCAGAAACCAAATCGTATTTTTCGTCAACAATTTTGTTGTATAATTCAGGAATTTCTTCTGGGAAATCTTGTAAATCTGCATCCATTGTAATCACTACATCGCCTTGCACTTTCTCAAAAGCAGCATGCAAAGCTTGTGATTTACCGTAGTTTCGAGAAAATTTTATCCCGTGAACGTGCTGATTTTCTTTGGATAAACCTTCAATAATTTGCCAAGAAGAATCTGTACTGCCATCATCTATAAACCAAACTTCATAAGACAATTGATTTTCTTTACACACTTTATCTATTCTTGCATAAAGTTCGTGCAAAGATTCTTCTTCGTTTAACAAAGGAACTACAACGGATAAATTCATTAAAACTTATTTTTAATAATGACAACAAAAATACGAAATATTAACGGGTAAAAGATTGATTAAAACAGAAAATAAGATAATTCTCATCTCAAAAAAAACTTAAACTACTGTTTTGCTTCTGAAGAAACTTCCGAAAAACGTTGACAAAATGGTATAAAATACTAAAACCGCCGCGAAATAGTAAGTAAACTGACGGAAATTGAACATATCTTTGTCTTTTACCATTTCTGGAGAAAAACTTTGTATGCTTTTCTGATAATCTTTATCCAAATCTTGCTTTTCTTTTTCAGTCTTCATGATGGATCTTTGTTTTTGATAAATATCGGTAAGTTCTTTTTTATTTCTTTCTACAAACTGAAAATTGAGCGTGTCTTTGGCATCTGTATCAACAAAATTCAGAAATCCAAAAATACTAATCATAGAGAGTAAACCGCCAATAAACATAGGTTTGAAAGCTCCACCAAAAGCATCTTTAAAACTAAGCGTTCCTTTTTCTTTTTTTAATGAATTTACAGACCAATAAGCGAAAAAAGTATAAAGTGCAGGCAGTGCAAATGCATTGAGAAGCATACTTGTATTGAAATAATTGGTGTTATATGCAAAAAAATAGGCTCCGAAAAAAACTAGCATATTTGCAATAAACAACAGAAAACCAACTGTATAAACGTTTTTACTCATTATAAATATTTATTTTTTTAAAATTTTTTAAGTTTTGAATTTTGAATTTTGAATTAATTCTGTATTTTTGCATCGGCAAGTCCTAAACAACCAGCTCCTGAGAATCCTCCAGGGTGGGAACGCAGCAAAGGTAATCGGTTGTAGCGGTGTGATTTAGGTAGCTTGCCATTTTTTTATGCCCTTTTTTCAGATTTCAACTCACTTACCGTTTTTATGTGTCCCCAGTTTTCTCCTGTTTTTATGCGATAAATTTGCATATCAGAAACGCCAAATTGCTCTGCTAATTTCTTTGATGTTATGTCTCCCTTCATTAATTTGTTTTTAATATACAAAACATCGTTTACAGATAATTTAGAAGTTTTTACTCTTACCGTTTTTCTTCCATAAAGATTATCTTCAAATTTTTTCACTTTATAATATGGGTTATGAGCATACCTATCATAAGTTTGTTTTTTTGTTGCCCATTCTAAATTGCTAACCATATTATTGTCTTTCTTATAATCTTTGTGAATCACAAACTGATGCTCTGGCGAAGGTTTTTCTAAAAACAATTCTGCCACCGCTTTATGAATCAATAAAGAAAAATAAATAGCTCTTTTTTTATTGATTTTATGATTCAAGTTTTTCCTTTTTTTTACGAGAAGATCTCTTTCTTTTCTCAAATCCACCAACAAAATTTTTCTTTCTTGAAGAGGAATTTCAAGATTTTTTTTCGTTTCTTTTATTTTTTCTTGATGAATTGAAATTTCATAATCAAGCTCTTCTAGCTTTTGGGCATCACTTTCTGTTCTTTTCTTATGAAAAGTTTTTTTGAGAATAGGATAGCCTTGTTCTCTAGAACAATTTACAATTGCACCATCAGGTTGTAATACGTTGTACGTTTTTACTCTTCCGTAATTTGAAATCTCAATTTTATAATCTTCTTCAAATTCAAATTCCAGAGGATAAGTTTTCCATTTTTCCATGAATATATTTAAATTTCAAATTCTTGTCCCAAATCGGGTAGAAACAAATCTAAATGATGTTCTTCAAAGAGTTTTTTAGTATCGTCATGGTTAATAGTTATAGGTTGAAAAGTATCAAAATGACAGCCAATCACTTTTTTACATTTCAATAATTTTGAAGCCGCAAAAGCCGCTTTCTTTGCACACATGGTGTAATGCCCGCCAATTGGTAAGATTGATAGATTTATTTCTCCAAATAACTGCGGGAAATAAGCCATATCTGCCATTACGCCTGTATCTCCTGCAAAGTAAACATTTTTTTCTGGAAGTCTAAACATATATCCGCAAGGTTGTCCGCCATACGTTCCGTCTGGGAAACTAGACGTATGATGCGCCGGAACCATAGAAATCTTCATGTCATCTACCTTTGCAGAACCTCCAAAATTAATGTCTATTGAATTGGGATGGTTAAAATAACCGCAAATTTCTGGTTGACCAATTACTTTAGCATCAGGATGATGTTGCAAAACTTCTTTTACATCTGCAATATGATCGCCATGAGCGTGAGTTATGAGCACATAATCAATTTTTTGTGCGGAAATATCAAATCCTGTTTGCTCTTTCTGAAAGTTATAAAAAGGATCAGAAAGGATATTTTTATCGTTATAAGTGAACAAAAAACAGTTTTGTCCGAGGAATTTTATTTTCATATCTTAATAATTAATTAAAATAATTCAATCCAAAAGCCACTAAAATACTCATTAATAAAGTAATAATTCCCACTTGTTTTAAAAACGGATCTAATTCTTTTGGTTCTTTTACTTCCATCATTTTTCTTCGTAAAGAAGTCAGAGGAAATATCGTGATGAAGAATATAAACGCATAATATTTACCTTGTGCCTGTAAGTCATTCATCATCATATAAATCAAAACCAAAATCGGTGGAAGCATTAAAATAATCATTTCATAAATCATCGCATTTTTGAAACCTAACCTCAACGCTAGCGTTTTTTTACCTGATTTTTCGTCGTTTTCGATGTCTCTCATATTGTTGAGATTCAGAACTGCGGCACTCAACAAACCAATTGCAGAAGCGGGTAAAAGCATATCCCAATCGAAAGTTTTAGTGAAGAGAAAGTAACTTCCACACACCGAAACCAATCCGAAAAAGATAAAAACCATTAGATCTCCTAAACCAAGATAACCATAAGGCTTTTTACCAACAGTGTAACCAATTGCCGCCAAAATACAGGCAACTCCCAATCCTATAAAGGTATAAAATTCTTTAATAAAATCAGGAAAAAATGCTTTATACAACAAAATTAAAGTTGCTACTAAAGATAATAACGCGAAAAGTATTACCGCATTTCGCATTTGTGTTGCAGAAATTTTACCTGAAGCTATGGCGCGTTGTTCTGCCTCTCCTATTCTATTTTGGTCGGTTCCTTTTACGCCATCTCCATAATCATTGGCGAAATTTGACAAAACCTGATAGAGCAAAGTCACCAAAAGTGCCAATGCAAAAATAGTCCAGTCCCAAGTTTTTCCTTGTTCTAGAAGTCTCCATCTTGCGATGAAAGCCCCCATAATAATTCCGCTTATTGATAGCGGTAAAGTTCGCAGACGAGCTGCTTGTATCCAATCAATCATTTTAGTTGTTAGTTGTTGGTTGTTGGTTGTTTGCAAATAATTTCAGAAAACTGACAACTATCAACTAACAACCGTCAACCAAATTATGAAATCCACTGATTTTCTCCGAAATCAGGCTTACGTTTTTCTAAAAATGCGTTTCTGCCTTCTTTGGCCTCATCAGTCATATAAGCTAATCGGGTTGCTTCACCCGCAAAAACTTGTTGACCAACCATTCCGTCATCTGTTAAATTCATCGCAAATTTCAGCATTCTGATAGACATTGGAGACTTTCCTAATATTTCTTGCGCCCATTGGTAAGAAGTCTCTTCCAATTCCGCATGTGGAATTACTGCATTTACCATTCCCATTGCTTCGGCTTCTTTTGCGGAATAATTTCTCCCTAAAAAGAAAATCTCTCTAGCTTTTTTCTGCCCTACCATTTTGGCTAAATACGCTGAACCATAACCTCCATCAAAACTAGTAACATCAGCATCGGTTTGTTTAAAAATCGCATGTTCTTCACTTGCTAAAGTTAAATCGCAAACCACGTGAAGTGAGTGTCCTCCACCAACTGCCCATCCGTTTACCACAGCAATCACCACTTTTGGCATAAAACGAATCAATCTTTGAACTTCTAAAATATTGAGACGATGCCTTCCGTCTTCTCCTACATAACCTTTATGACCACGCGCTTTTTGGTCTCCACCGCTACAGAAAGCATGACCGCCATCTTTCGGGCTTGGCCCTTCACCTGTTAACAAAACCACACCCACAGAAGCATCTTCTGAAACATGGTAAAAAGCATCATACAATTCTGAAGTGGTTTTAGGTCGAAAAGCATTTCTCACCTCAGGTCTGTTAATCGCGATTCTTGCAACACCATTGCATTTTTTGTAGGTAATATCTTCGTATTCTTTTACAGTAGTCCAGTTAATTTCCATTTTTTAAAGATTTTGGGGTAAAGATACTATTTTGAAAAAATCTATGGAAATCTTTGCCATTTATTTTTATCATAATATACATTGCATAGCTATTATCGATTTAATAAATTTTAATGCTATTTAATTTCAATAATTAATACAGTATGAAATATGTCATTTTCTATTAATAAAAAATAGGCGTAAATTTGAAAATAATAAAATTATCAAAATGATTATAGGTGTACTAAAAGAACCTTCTTTCGAAACAAGAGTTTCTTTACTTGCAGAATCTGCAGCAGCACTCATTAAAAAAGGAAATAAACTCATTGTAGAATCTAGTGCAGGTGACAAATCCTTTAATAATAACCAAGAATATGAAAAAGTAGGCGCAGAAATTAAATCTAGAGCCGAAGTATTAGAACAAGCAGACATTCTATTGTCTATTCATCCGCTTTCTGATGAAGATTTTTCAAAAATCAATTGTAAAATTTTATTAGGCGTTTATCAACCTTTATCTAACGGAGAAAACGTCATTAAATCTATTGAAAGAAAAATTACTTCTTTTTCTTTGGACATGCTTCCTAGAACAACCAGAGCACAAGTAATGGACGTTTTGAGTTCTCAAGCTAATATTGCGGGTTACAAAGCCGTTTTACTCGCTGCTAATTCTTACGGAAGATATTTCCCAATGTTTATGACCGCTGCAGGAAGTATTGCTCCCGCCAAAATGCTTATTTTAGGAGCTGGAGTTGCTGGTTTACAAGCCATTGCTACCGCAAAAAGATTAGGCGCTGTAGTAGAAGTTTTTGATACTAGACCTGCGGTAAAAGAAGAAGTAATGAGTCTTGGCGCTAAATTTGTAGAAGTAGAAGGCGCTGCAGATGCCAGTACAGCTGGTGGTTATGCTGTAGAACAAACCGAAGAATACAAACAAAAGCAACAACAACGCATCGCTGAAAGTGTTGCAAAATCGGATATCATTATCACTACAGCACAGATTCCTGGTAAAAAAGCTCCTATTTTAATTACCAAAGAAATGCTCAATTCTATGAGAAATGGCTCTGTAATTATAGATCTAGCCGCTTCAACTGGAGGAAACACTCCATTTACTAAAAATAACGAAACGGTAAATTATAACGGTGTTTCTATTATTGGAAATTCTTCTCTACAATCTACTATGCCTTCTGACGCAAGTAAATTGTACGGAAAAAATATTGTGAATTTCTTACAACTCATCATTGACAAAGAAGCAAACCTTAACCTCAACTGGGAAGACGATTTGGTAAAAGGCGCTTGTATTACCCACAATGGCGAAATTATTAACGATAGAGTAAAAGCTACCCTCTCTCCTTTAATGAATAATTAAAATTTAATTTTATGAATATTATAGAGTGGATTTCTCAATATCAACAAATCATTTACATTGTAATTTTAATGATTTTTGTTGGAATTGAAGTCATTGGGCACGTACCAAGTGTTTTGCACACTCCACTGATGAGCGGTGCTAACGCCATACACGGAGTAGTGATTATTGGGGCAATTATTGTAATGGGAAAAGCCGAATCAGACAATTACTTGGCATTAGTTCTAGGTTTTCTAGGAGTGATTTTAGGAACTCTTAATGTGGTAGGAGGTTTTGTAGTAACAGACCGAATGCTGGAAATGTTTAGTAAAAAGAAAAAATAGAAAATCATGGGACTACTTACAATATTATACCTCATCGGTTCAGTGACCTTTATTTTAGGGTTAAAAATGCTCTCGAATCCAGCTACTGCTAGAAAAGGAAATTTGTTAGCAGCAGCAGGAATGGTAGTAGCCATTTTAGGAACTATTTTTCTTTATCAAGATGAAGAAGGTCAAAAATTAGGAAATTACGGTTGGATTTTTGGCGGAATCCTCATCGGAACAATCGTGGGAGCTCTTGCTGCCAAAAAAGTAAAAATGACGGCAATGCCACAAATGGTGAGTCTTTTCAACGGAATGGGAGGCGCTTGTGCCGCTTTAATTTCTTTGGTTGAATTCAATCACTTATCACACAATACTACTGGCGAAGTAAATTTAGGAACGCTTTCTATAATTCTTTTAGGATTAATCATCGGTTCTGTTTCATTCGCAGGAAGTATGATTGCTTGGGGAAAACTCAACGGAAACATCAAAAAAGATTTTGCTTTTCCTGGTCAACAATTTGTGAATATCGCTATTCTATTGGCTATTCTAGGATTATCAGTGTATTTGGTAATGACATTTAGCCCAGAAAACGCGTATTTATTTTATGTCATTTTTGGATTATCTACGCTTTACGGATTACTTTTCGTTTTCCCAATTGGTGGCGCAGATATGCCTGTTGTAATTTCTTTGTTAAATTCATTTACAGGAGTTGCCGCAGCTTGTGGAGGATTTTTATACGATAACAAAGTAATGTTAACGGGTGGTATTTTAGTAGGTGCAGCAGGAACTTTGTTAACCATCTTAATGTGCAACGCCATGAATCGTTCTTTATTGAATGTATTGATTGGTTCATTTGGAGGCGGCGCAAAATCTTCTGGTGGAACTTCTCCTTCTGGTGGAACAGTGAAAGAAGTCACATTAAGCGACACAGCAGTTTTAATGACTTATGCCAGCAAAGTAATGATTGTACCAGGTTATGGTTTAGCAGTAGCACAAGCTCAGCATGCTTGTCACGAATTAGAAAAATTATTAGAGAGCAAAGGTGTAGATGTTTATTACGCCATACATCCTGTTGCTGGTAGAATGCCAGGACACATGAATGTACTTTTGGCAGAAACTGATGTTCCTTATGAAAAACTAATGGAAATGGAACAAGCCAATGAAGAGTTTTCTACCGCAGATGTAGTTTTAATTTTAGGCGCAAATGACGTAGTAAACCCTGCTGCTAAAGAAGACACATCCTCTCCTATTTACGGAATGCCTATTTTAGAAGTTGAATTGGCTAAAAACGTTATCGTAAACAAACGCAGTATGAAACCGGGTTATGCAGGAATTGAAAATGAATTATTCTACAGACCAAAAACTTCAATGCTTTTCGGAGATGCGAAAAAAGTTTTGCAAGACCTAATTTCAGAAATTAAAAATCTGTAAAATTTAAGATTTTCTTTTCCTCAATAAAGGAAGGAAAATCTTCAATTTTTATAAACTATAAAAACAAAACTCCTGTTCAGAATTTGAACAGGAGTTTTTATTATTTATCAATAATTGCTCATTACTCATATTACAGCATTTCTTATCCAAGAATTCTCTGTCATTAAAGTTGATTAAAGCGTTGTATGATGTACATTTGTAATGCTCTAATTCATGCTTTATTTTATCTTTCAACTTTTCTATTTCATCGTGAGAAAGTGATTTTTCAACTTGAAGATGAGCAGTTAAAGCATTTTCAATCTAACTCAATATACAAATATGAAAAAAATTAAATTTTTATTTTTGATGCTTTTAACTAGTGTCTCTGCATTCGCACAAGTAGGTATCAATGTTTCAACCCCCAAAGCAACACTAGATGTTGTTGGTAAACCTAATGAGACATCTCACATTGATGGCCTAATCGCTCCAAGAATCACTAGAGATAAACTCACATCAAAAAATAATTTATATGGTGCAGATCAAGTTGGTACGATAGTATATGTAACTACATTAGATGGTTCTGGAGAAGATGACACTGCAAATGTAAATAGTATTGGTTATTATTATCATGATGGTGTTAAATGGCTTCCTCTTAGTGGTGGAAATGGTGGAACAGGCATCAATCAAACTAATACCAACCCAGTATCAATAGAATCTGGACAAATAAAAAATTATTTTGATCCTGGTGCAGCCACCTACCCCACACCAGTCTATAATGGCTTTATTAAAAACGTGTCCTATTCTCGATCTTCAACTGATGGAACGATTATAACTGTTACAATGGAAGATCAAGGGACGGTAGATTATAATGTATTTGTCACAATGCAATCAAACGTTATCACTGATACAAATGCTAATGCGAATAATGATTTTACAGTTCCTGTTATCTTTAACAAAACACCCACATCTTTTCAAATGTTTACTGTAGAAACAGCGAGTCTAATCCAGTCAATACAATTAAGTTTGTTATTGGTGAAATATCAAACTCCAGGAAGTACACCTTCTTCTTTTCAAAAAGGCAGACTAACTAGTGAGTTTGATGTTGCAGGAAGTGTTATAACCCCTACTTTTAATGGTTTTATAACTGGTGCAACTTTTACAACATTTTCTTCATCGGCTACTATTATCACTATCAATATGGCTGATCAAGGTACTACAGATTATGATGTTTATACCTCAATACAATCTCCTGGCGTATCTAATACTGATGCAAATAATTATAATGATTTTTTGCATCCACTAATATTCAACAAAACATCCACTTCTTTTCAAATATTTGTTGAAGAAAGGATAAATAATGTACAACAGATACAACTTAGTTTCTTGTTGGCAAATGGTATAGCATCACCTACTCCTGCTAATATTCCTAAGGAAATCTATAAAGGAACAATAGAAACATCGATAGATGTAAATGCTGATATATATCCTACAGCAACATATACAGGTTTTATAAGACAGGCAGCTTATGAAAAATTTGGCAATGGAACAATTATTACTACATATATCCCAACTCAAGCGGACACAGATTATGATGTTTATACTTGTTTGCAATCTGGCGTGGTTGCTGAAGCTGATATAAGACAATCAACGGGTTTTGCTTATCCATTAATATTTAATAAAACTACAACTTCTTTTAAAACTTTTAT
>JAYRDY010000015.1:17860-19182 GCA_041909215.1 Cloacibacterium sp.
ATAGAAGAAACTACTGGATCAGTACAACAAATAAAGCTCGGTTACCTTTTAGTAAGATAACTTAGCTTTAAGAAATATTATTAATAAAAACCTTCTTTCTGTTTTTAGAAAGGAGGTTTTTATATTAAATCAAAATTTCCAACTTATAACCTTTACAGCATTTCTTCATCCAAGAATTCTCTGTCATTAAAGTAGATTTCAAGCGTTGTATGATGTACGTTATAATGTTCTAATTCATGCTTTATTTTATCTTTTAACTTTTCTATTTCATCGTGAGAAAGTGATTTTTCAACCTGAAGATGAGCGGTAAGAGCATTTTCCGTGGTACTCAATGCCCAAATATGAAGATGTTTAAAATCTTTTACTCCATCAATTCCTAAAATTTCTTCTTTTAATTTATTGAAATCTACCCCCTCCGGAACTCCATCCAGAGCCAATTTAAGACTTTGGATAAACAAACTCCAAGTTCCATAGAGAATTACCAACGCAATAACAATACTCATCACCGCATCTAGCCAAAACCAATCTGTATAAATAATCACGACGCCTGCAATTACAACACCCAAACTTACCAAAGCATCTGCAGCCATATGCAAATAAGCTCCTTTTATATTAAGATCAGTATCTTTATCTTTCATGAAAAAATAAGCAGTAAGTGAATTGATAAGAATGCCTATAAACGCTACAATAGCCATTACTTTACCTTGCATAGGTTGAGGATTGTAAAATCTTAAAACCGCCTCGAAAATAATACCACCAACTGCTAAAAATAGAATTATTGCATTAAGTAATGCTACTAAGATGGTTATTTTTTTATAACCATAAGTATAAGATTGTGTTGCTTTTGAATGCATTAATCTAAAAGCAATTAAAGCCAAGACTAAACTTACCACATCACTAAGATTGTGTCCCGCATCCGATAGCAATGCCAAAGAATTTTGCGACCAACCTATTGCTGCTTCTATAATCACAAAAGCAGAATTAAGAAAAATCCCAATGTAAAAAGCGTTTCTTAGTTTTTTAGAGTTTAAATCTAATGTTGCGACATGGCTATGATTGTGATCGTGAGAATGATGAGCAGACATAAAAAATCTTAATTAATTTCTTCTTCGGGATTATTTAAAATTTCGGTAGCTTTTTCAAAATCTTCATCGCTTACCAATAAAAAATAATCTTGATTAATCGGCATTACCACAACATTATTCACAAATTCATTTTTAATAAAACTTTGGATTCCTTCTGAGGCTAGTTTAGCTTTTAATATTTCTATTTCAACTAAAATAGTAGATTGTGCAACTATTTTCATAACGTTAATTTTAATC
>JAYRDY010000016.1:0-18902 GCA_041909215.1 Cloacibacterium sp.
CAATAGCGATGCAATGTGGCTGTTCCCAAACAGAATTCCGAATTTTAATTACAACAGACCGAATATTGATGATTTTTTAGGCAGAGGCTTCAATGGAGATATTTATGGTAAAAGAAGCAGAATGCACGCTGTAAAACTCGGCAAAAATACACTGAACCTCCCTATTGTTTCTATGCCAAACCCAGAATCTGTGCAATCTCTAAACTTTGTGAAAGACAGAGTTGGCTCAATTGGCGCAGACATTCTAAAAAGATTTATCATCGCTTTTGATTATAAAAACCAGTTTTTTAACCTCAAAAAAACAGCTGCTGTTAAAAACCCCTTCAAATTTAACATGAGCGGATTAGATATAAAACACGATGGAATGCGATGGGAAAACGATTTGGTAAAAGTAGATTTGCCCAAAAACAACAAAGAAACCACTACAAACGAAACCAATTTTTATTCTGAAACAAGTAATTTTCAATATAAATTTGTGCTAAAACCAGAATATTCTGTTGCTGGCGTAAGAGAAAACTCGCCTGGCTTTATAGCAGATATTAAAAAAGGAGATAAACTGATTGAAATTAACGGAAAAAAAACAGCCGACATGACGCTTCAGCAAATCAATGAAATCTTCATGTCTGAAGAGAACAGAACCATAAAAATTAAGTTGATTAGAAATTCTGTAACTTTAGAAAAAACAATTATCCTAAAAGACCCAATACCTTATCAAGAAAACTAATGGAAACAAAAATCAATAAAATAAGAGTAAAACCTAGATTCAAAATCATTTCTGAGGTTGATAAAGATGCTATTACCCAAAAACTAAAAAACTACATCCTCGAAAATGAAACGATTTATGACGGAAACATTAATAATGAAGTCGCTTCTATTTATGCAAAAACCTCTCACAACAACTTTTGGAAGCCTTATCTCTCCTTAAGAATAGAAACGGTAGAAAATAAAACAGAAATAAGAGGGATTTTTGGCCCCAGTTCTGCCGTCTGGACTTTTTTTATGTTTCTTTACTTTGGTTTAAGCGTAAGTTTTATGGTGTTCATTACTTTATATTTCGTTACCAAACAGATTAAAAGCAATGATTTTCCTTGGGCAATTTATGCTGCTATTGCCTCGGTTGTGTTATTATTAATCACATACATTGCAACCAAAATAGGACAATTGAAGGCAAAAAAAGAAATGCATCAACTCAAAAAAATTGTAGATGATGTTATTCTTCAACACTAGTTTTTACACTTTTAAAATAGCGTTCTCTTATCCCTTGTTGCTTTAAAATTTCGGTTAAAAACGGCTGTATTTCTGCATTAATTTGCTCTTCAGTATAATCAGTCACATGAGGAGATTTCAGCAGTCTTAGCCAAGGTTTATTTTTGAAATTAGGCTCACCAAAGATAATAACAGGAGTACCTTTTGCTAAAATCTGAGTACCTTCTTTATTCAAAATCCACTGATCTGCCCAAGAATACATCCAAAAAGCATCTTCTTCTAAAAGTCTTATGCAAGAATGCGAGGCATGGTGCCCTGGCAAATCATACTGATGCCAACCAATGCCTAAATAATTGAACACATTAAAATTCCATCTCAGCTTCCACTCAGAATTAGACGTACTAATTGCTATTTTTTTCTTCCAATTGGTAAATCCTAAACCTATTTTGGTAGGAGTTTTCTCTTTACCCATACTGGTTGGGCCCCATTTTACCAGTTTTCCTTTTTCGTACAACGCATATGCATGAATAGGATAGCAAAAAAGTGCCAATTTATGAATATCTTTAGCTAAAGTAACCGTCTTTGGAAACGGACTATAAACGTTGAAATCTTTCTCCAAAACATTTGGGATAACCAATGTATCTGCTCTCCATCTATTCTTAAAATCTAAACGATTAAGCGCTAAAATTGTATGAATTTCTTCTTTACTATATTTTTTATCTAAAGCAGCAAAAGCAGACTCTTTATTTTTTAGAACAAAAGGAAAATAAGTAATCTCTTTTTGTATTGGCGAATCTTTTTTTATCGGTTGAATTTTCTCTTTGCTGATGGAAGGATGATGCACTATTTCATCTGCTCCAGCACTTTTGTTACACTGAACTAAAAGGAAACTCGTCGCAAAAAAAATAATACCTTTCAGAAAGTTCATTCGGTTATGGATTGATGTTGAAATTTATAAAACAAAACGTTAGAAATTTCTTTTCTATAAAGTTAAAATAAAAATCTGTAAAAACAAATAGCATACTCTATTCTAATTTTACTATTTTTGAATTCCTAAAAATTGATGCACACCACAAAACAATTAGAAGAATAGATAGATTTGTACGGTCAAAAGCTTTTTGATCGTGCTTATTACTTATTATCCAATCGGGAAGATGCAGAAGATCTTGTACAAGATGTTTATGTGGCGGCTTATTCTGCCAAAGAGCAATTTCAGGAGAAAAGCAATCCGCTTACTTGGCTCATGGGAATTCTGCAACACAAAGTTTCAGACTATTACAGAAAAAAATACAAGGGCAATCCGCAGATAAGTTTAGACCATTTTTTTGATCATCAAGAATTTTGGAAAGATACTGCATCAACAGTGCTTCATTAAAATTTATCCCTAAAGATGAAATGGAAAAACAAGGCTACGGAAAATACCTTCCTTTAATTCAACCAACAAAAAAATAATACAGGATTAAAAAAAGTATTTCACTAGAGTTCTGTTCGAACCAACTCCGTACTAACTCCGAATATCAGTCGATTTTTCTTCGAAAAAAAGGTAATTTCCACGAAATTTATTCGAAGTTGGTACGGAGTTAATAGGGAATTAAGTTATTATTTGTAACGATTTTGGCTTCAAAAAAATACTTTTCTATAGCCAAATCGTAGAGAATTATAATCTTGTTTAATTAAAACAGCCTCTTTTAAAAATAATTTAAAAGAGGCTGTTTTTTATGAAATTTTAAAAACTAAGCAATTACTGCCAGCCACCGCCTAAAGATCTGTACAACTCTACGCCAGCCTGCAATTTTGCATATTCTGCATTGGCAATATTAATCTCAGCATTCAATTGATTTACATTGGCATTAAGTACTTCTATATAATTTGCCATTCCATAATTAACTAATTCTTGAGAATACTCCACTGATTTTTTATAAGCTTGCATTTCTTTTTTCTTAAGTGCTATAAACTGGTCTTGTGCATTATACATTTTCAAAGCATTAGAAACTTCTCTCCCAGCACTCAGAATACTTTTTCTAAAGTTGAGATACGCTTTTTCTTGATTAGCTAAACTTACTTCGTAATTGTTTTTAATTTGTCTTTTATTCAAAACTGGTTGTGCTAAACCCGCCACCAAAGATGCAAACAAAGAATTCCCATTAAAAAGATGATCTATATCTACCGACTGCAAACCAGTATTTCCTGTTATTTTTAAAGTAGGATAAAACTGAGCTTTCGCAGAATTGGTAAGTTCTAAAGCATTTATTAAATTAAATTCTGCCTGTTTCACATCGGGTCTGTTGGCCAAAAGAGAAATAGGATAACCTAAATCTGTTTTTAAATTGAAGTTTTGAGAAGACAAATCTGTTCTTTCTATTTTTTGAGAAGGTTCGCCCATCATAAGTGAAATGGTATTTTCTAAAATTTGAATCTGAACATCTAAACTAATAAGTGACGCTTCAGCATTGTAAACCAGCGCTTCACTTTGTTGTACAGCAACTTCCGTTAAAACGCCTGCTGTTTTCAGAGCTTTTGTGGTTTCAAGATTTTTCTTTCTCACTTCAATCGTATTGTTGATGATTTTCTTTTGTTCGTCTAAAGAAAGTAATTGATAGTAAGCCGTTGCCACAGAAGCCACCAAACTACTCTTTACCGCTTGGTGCGCTGCAACCGAACCTAAATAAGTAGCCATTTGTGCTTTTTGTTGACCTTTCAGTTTCCCCCAAATGTCTGCTTCCCAGCCTAAACTGGCGGTAATATCAAACTGATTGATGTATCTTCTCTCTCCTATTAATTGTCCCATTTGGGTATTAAGCGAAGAAGTGCTAAATGTATAACCTGGCCCTATCGTAAGCGTTGGCGCATAAGCCGCCTTGCTTTGTTTAAGATAAGCTTCTGCTGAAGTTATATTTTGCAAAGCAATTCTAATATCTAAATTATTCTCCAATGCCTTATCAATATGTTTTTGCAAAACTGCATCAGTAAAAATTTCTTTCCAAGAGAGTTGAGCAATGCTCACGCTGTCTTTGGGTAAAAGATCTGTTCTGTAGAGTTTTTCATCTACTAGATCTTTCGGTCTTTCATAGTCTTGTCTTATTTTACAAGAAATCATCAAAACCGACATCAAAAACAGAAGAATAAGACGTTTATATGATGTTTTTATAATCATTTTAATACATTTTTAAAAATTATTCAGCTAAATTCACTTCAATATGTTGTACTGGTTTTACTTTTTCTTGCAACCATTGGAAAATAACATACAACACAGGGATTACAATTAAACCTAAGAAAGTACCTATTAATAAACCAACTGCAGCCCCCGTTGCAATAGAACGATTTCCTACAGCGCCAATTCCTGTAGCGAAAATCAATGGAAGCAACCCGAAAATAAATGCAAAAGAAGTCATTAAAATAGGTCTCAATCTCGCTTTAGCTGCATTGATGGCAGACATTACAATCGTTTCGCCGTGATGACGTCTTTGCACCGCAAATTCAACAATCAAAATGGCATTTTTCGCCAATAACCCCACCAACATAATGAGGGCAATCTGGAAATAAATATTGTTTTCTAATCCCGCTAATTTTTGACCTAAATAAGCGCCCATTACACCCAAAGGAAGAGAAATTACCACTACCAAAGGTAAAATGTAACTTTCGTATTGTGCCGCCAAAATAAAATACACAAAAATTAAACTCAACATAAAGATGATTAAAGTCTGCGAACCTGAAGCCAATTCTTCACGAGACAAACCTGTAAATTCTACCGTATAATTTTTATTCAAAGATTCTTCGGCAACTTCTTGCACAGCTCTAATAGCATCACCTGTACTATAACCTTTGGCATTAGAACCTGTAATCTTCACCGAAGTAAATAAATTATATCTGCTCACAGATTGTGGTCCATAAGCTTTTTCTAGCGTCACAAACTGAGAAATTGGCGCCATTGCTCCAGATTTAGTTTTCACAAAAAGACTATTCAAACTTTCTGCACTACTTCTAGCTTCTGGTAAAGCTTGTACCATTACACGAAATTGCTTTCCGTATTTTGTAAAATCTGCGGCGTAAATTCCACCAATGTAACCTTGCATTGTAGAAAGAATATCAGAAACCGAAACACCTGCATTTTCTGCAACTGGAACATTGATATTCATTTGATACTGAGGATATTTGGTATTGAATGAAGTCTGCGCAAATTCTATTTCTGGTCTTTCCATTAATTTACCAATAAATTGCTGTGTTACTTTATCAAGTTCTGTGTATTCACCACCAGATTTATCTAATAAAACCGCTTCAAAACCTGCACTACTACCAAATCCCGGAACAGAAGGTGGTTGGAAAAACACTACTTTTGCATCAGGAACTGTTGCAGCAATTCCGAAAAGTTTTTTGGTAATATTTTCAATTTTCTGATCGTCACTTGTTCTTTCATCAAAAGGTTGAAGTCTCACAAAAGCCAAACCATAATTGCTACCAGTTCCAGATAAGAATCCTCTACCTGTAGAAATGGTTACGTTTTTAATTCCAGGAATTTTCAATGCTTTTTGTTGAATTTGCTTCAAAGCATTATACGTTCTTTCCATAGAAGCACCAGCTGGTAATTCTACATTGGTAAAGATAATTCCGCGGTCTTCATTCGGTACAAAACCTTTTTTCATCGTCGCAGAACTGAACCAAAGCAAGCCAATCGTAACCGCAAAAATTACCAAAGTCACCCATTTATGACGAATTAAGAACACAAAAGCTCTTCCGTATCTGTCTGTAGAAGCTTTGAAAGCTACATTAAAACGATGGAAAAACCTTCCCATTGTAGATTTTTGTTCATATTCTTTATCGTGATGAGCAGGTTTTAAAAATAATGAACAAAGAACAGGACTCAAAGTCAATGCATTAATGGCAGAAATTAAAATCGCCACAATTAGCGTAATCCCAAATTGTTTATAAAAAACACCAGTTGGTCCTTGAATAAAAGTTACTGGAATAAAAACTGCCGCCATTACCAAAGTAATTGAAATAATAGCACCTGTAATTTCGTGCATTGCTTCTACGGTAGCTTTTTTGGCATCTTTAATGCCGTGTTCCATTTTGGCGTGAACCGCTTCTACGACGACTATCGCATCATCAACTACAATTCCTATCGCTAAAACCAAGGCGAAAAGCGTTAATAAATTCAAGGAATATCCTAATAAATTTAAGAAGAAAAACGCTCCCACAATAGAAACAGGAACTGCAATAGCGGGAATTAAAGTAGAACGGAAATCTTGCAAGAAAATATACACCACAATAAACACCAAAATAAAAGCCTCGAATAAAGTATGAACCACTTTTTCGATGGAAGCATCTAGAAATTCATTGGTATCGAAATTAAACATATAATGAATTCCGTCTGGAAAATCTTTTTCTGCGGATTTCAGATACGTTTTAATATTATTGATGATGTCTTGCGCATTAGAACCTGGCGTTTGGAAAATCCCCATACTTACCGCAGGATTGTCTCCGTTTTGTGCAAAACCAGTGTAAGATTGTGCAGCCAATTCTACTTTTGCTACATCTTTCAGCATTAAGTTTTGTCCGTTTCCAAGAGATTTAATGATGATATTGTCGTATTGTTCTTTGGTATTAAATTTCCCTACATATTTAATAATATATTCAAACGAACTTCCACTGTTTTGCCCGATAGAACCTGCGGCAGCTTCGCGACTTTGCTCACTAATGGCAGTGGTAACATCTGTAGGATTAAGTCCATAAGCAGCCAATTTTGCAGGATCAAGCCAAATTCTCATTGAATAGTTTTTGCCTCCCATCACGTTAGCATCTCCTACTCCATTAATTCTTTTAATATTCGGAATCACGTTGATATTCAAGTAATTTTGAAGATAAACGTCATCTAATTTTTTATTTTCAGAATAAAAAGAAAGATACATCAGCGCGCTGGTTTGTTGTTTCTGCGTTACCACACCAGAACGTGTAACTTCACTTGGAAGAAGCGGTGTAGCTCTAGCTACTCTATTTTGTACGTTTACCGCAGCAATATCAGGATTTACCCCTTGTTTAAAGAAAATCTGGATATTGGCAGAACCATCATTTCCTGCGGAAGAAGTAATGTAACTCATTCCTTCTACTCCATTAATTTGTTCTTCCAAAGGAACTACTACACTTTTCATCACCGTTTCTGCATTCGCACCTGTATAATTGGCAGAAACCGAAACTGTAGGTGGTGCAATATCAGGATATTGAGTAACTGGCAAAGTCACCAACCCCAAAATCCCGAGTATCACTATAATTACCGAAATTACCGTAGATAAAACTGGCCTGTTGATAAAATGTTTAATCATTAGAAAATCGGTTTTACAGATTGAACAAGACTGTCAAATTTCACAGGTTTTGGAATTACGGCAGAACCTGGTTTTAAGCCTCCAATTCCTGCTGCGATTATTTTTTCCCCTTTATTAATTCCAGATTTTATAACTACCATATTATTGACACGGTCTTGAACATCAATTACAGAATTTTTAGCCGTATCTTTCTCTACTTTAAATAAGTAAACAATCCCTTGTTGCTCGTAAGTAGCACTTTCTGGCACTACCAAAGCATTATCATAAAACTTAGGAAATCTAATCGTTCCGCTATTTCCGTTGCTTAAAAGTTTAGCAGGATTCGGGAAACCTACTCTAAACTGAATGGTTCCTGTAGCAGCATCAATTTGCCCTGTAGTTACTTCAATTCTTCCTTTTTCGGGATAAATGCTTCCGTTGGCTAGTTTTAACTCAACCATTGGTAAATTTTTGATTTTTTCTGGAACAGTTGCTCCATAAGATTTTTCTAAAAAGTTTAAATATTCTTTTTCATTTAAAGAAAAGTAAGCAAAAACCGAACGTGTATCAGAAATTGTAGTCAACGGAGTTGCATCCGTTGGGCCAACTAAACTTCCTATTTTTAGTGGCAATTTCCCAATAACTCCTGAAATCGGTGCTTTAATGATTGAATAATTGATATTCGCCTGAACAGATTTATAATTCGCTGAAGCTTGTTGCTGAGAAGCAATAGCTTGCGAAAGTTGCGCTTGCGCTTTCGCTAAATTTGCGACTGCAGTTTGCAATTGTACGTTACTGATGATATTTTTTTCAACCAAAGGTTTCAACTTGTTTACTTCTACTTGAGCAGCGTTAACAGCCGCTTTTGCTGCCTGAACATTCGCTTGAGCCGCAGAAATTCCCGATTTTGCAGCATCTGCGTTTTCTGTAAGCATATTGGTTTCTAGCCTAAAAAGTGGTTGACCAGCAGTTACATATTGCCCTTCATCAACCAAAACCTGCGTAATATAACCCTGTATTTTAGCTCTTACATCATTATTCACCACCCCTTTTATAGAAGCCGGATATTCATCATAACCTGTTACATTTTTAGTTTCTACAGATACAACAGGATAAGGTTTCGGGCCATCTTTTTTCTCTTCTTCTTTTTTACACGATTGCAATGCTAAAGCAGCAAGAGCAAAGATAAATATGGTATTTCTCATAAGTAGATATTATTTCGTTTTATAATTTTTGTAGGGTATCTTCAATATTATCAATATTTTTTTCGAGCAACGATTTGTAGATGTAATACCGTTCAGAAAGGTTCCCATCAGCCAACTGCTCTGCTTTGAATTTATTTAATTGGTCTAAAATTTTAATCTCTTGTTTCATTCGGTTAGCAATTTCTTCAAATCTTATCTTCACAAAATCATTATTGATGATAAAATAACGTTTTCTTTCGTCTATTTTATTGATGGTTTTAATGAGATTACTGTTCAGGAGATAATTAATACTCGCTGAAACAGAACTTTTACTGGCACAAAAAGTATCCACCAAATCATCAAAGGTTAACCCATTTTTTTCAAAATCAAAAATAAAGTAAGCATAGATTTTGGCTGACAAAGGTGACAAATTGAACAAATCTCCGTAGAAATCAATCAGTTTCTGATAAATTTCTGGTTCTATTTTAAGTTTAATATTCAAAAAAGTATAAATTTAGAACTACAAATATACAGATTAGTTCAGAACAAACCGAACTAGAAGTTATAGATTTTATCTAAATTTCTTTATTAAACTGAAAATTAAATAATAAAAACGCTTAGGTGAAATTTAGGAACATTTTCCTTATTTTTGCTCATATACTTTCTGAAAATGCCCGAAAACATTCAACAAAAAATAGAAGAACTGCGCGAAGAGCTTCATCAACACAATTATAATTATTACATTTTAGACGAACCTAGCATTTCTGATTTTGAATTTGATTTAAAATTAAAAGAATTGCAAGATTTAGAATTGGCGCATTCAGAATTTTATGATCCCAATTCGCCAAGTTTGCGTGTTGGTGGTGGCGTTACCAAGAATTTCCCAACCACTCAACACCAGTTCAGAATGTATTCTTTGGATAATTCTTATGATTTTAATGACTTAGAAGATTGGGAAAACAGAATCCTGAAAACCATTGAAAATGAAGAAGTTGAATTTGTAGCCGAGTTGAAATATGATGGCGCATCTATTTCTATTTTATTTGAAAATGGCGAGCTGAAACAAGCCGTAACCAGAGGAGATGGCTTTCAAGGGGACGAAATCACCCAAACTGTGCGCACCATTTCTGATATTCCTTTAAAACTGAAAGGCGATTTCCCTGAAAGATTTTTTATTCGTGGTGAAATATATTTAACCAAGAAAAACTTTGAAAAAATCAACAAATCCCGAGAAGAAGAAGGTTTGGATTTGTTTATGAATCCTAGAAATACCGCTTCTGGAAGCTTGAAAATGCAAGATTCTGCGGAGGTAAGAAAACGTGGACTTTCAGCGGTTCTCTATCAATATATTGCTGAAGAATTCCCTGCAGAAACTCATTGGGAACTTTTAGCAAAAGCCAAAAATTGGGGCTTCAAGGTTTCGGAAGATCAGGCAAAATTGTGCAAAAATTTAGAGGAAGTAAAGAATTTCATCCAATATTGGGACAAAGAACGCCACAATCTTCCTTTTGAAATTGACGGAATTGTACTGAAAGTCAATTCTTTAAATCAACAAAAACAATTAGGCTACACGGCAAAATCTCCACGTTGGGCAATGGCTTATAAATTTAAAGCCGAAAAAGTAAAAACCGAATTATTGAGCGTTTCTTACCAAGTCGGAAGAACTGGCGCAATTACTCCAGTTGCGAATCTTAAACCTGTACTTTTGGCAGGAACTACCGTAAAAAGAGCGAGTTTGCACAACGAAGACATCATCAAAAAACTAGATTTACACGATGACGATTTTGTGTATGTAGAAAAAGGTGGCGAAATTATTCCGAAAATTGTGGGCGTAAATTTAGAGAAAAGAACACTGCTTCAACAACCGATTGAGTACATTAAAAACTGCCCAGAATGCGGAACAGAATTGGTAAAAATGGAAGACCAAGCCATCCATTTTTGTCCGAACGAAACACATTGTCCACCGCAAGTGGTAGGAAAAATGATACATTATGTTTCCAGAAAAGCTTTAAATATTGAAAATTTAGGTTCTGAAACCATCGAACAATTGTACCGAGAAAAACTCATTGAAAATTGTGCCGATTTTTATGAATTAAAGAAAGAGCAATTACTCCCACTCGAAAGAATGGCAGAAAAATCTGCGCAAAATATTATTGATGGTGTAGAAAAATCGAAGCAAATTCCTTTTGAAAAAGTCTTATACGGAATTGGCATAAAACACGTTGGCGAAACCGTTGCCAAGAAATTGGTAAAGAATTTCAACACGATTGAAGAACTTAAAAATGCTTCAGTAGAAGAATTGTGTCAAGTAGAAGATATTGGCGAAAAAATAGCAATTTCCATTACAGAATTTTTCAAAAATCCTGAAAATTTAGAAATGATAGAACGTTTAAAATCTTACGGCGTTCAATTAGAAAAAGGCGAAAACACCAATGAAGTGTTAAGCAATGCTTTGGAAGGAAAAACCTTCCTTTTCACAGGAAAACTTTCGCTTTTCACGCGTGAACAAGCCGAAGAAATGGTAGAAAAACACGGCGGAAAAAATATTTCGGCGGTTTCTAAAAACCTCAATTATCTGGTTGTTGGCGAAAAAGCAGGAAGCAAACTGAAAAAAGCGCAAGAAATTGGCACGATTATCATTTTAGACGAACAACAGTTTTTGGATTTGATATCTTAAGTTCCAAATTTGTCTTCTTTTTCGTTGTTTTTTGATTTTAAAATCACGTAATTTTGTAACATTAAATTTTAGACTATGGAATTGCATCTTGATCGTACGTTTAAGTATTATTGGTTAATGTTTAAAAAACACGATTTTGCTGCTGGTCTTACAGTCTTTTTAGTTGCTCTTCCGCTTTGTTTAGGTGTTGCTTTGGCTTCTGGTGCACCACTCTATTCTGGGATTTTATCAGGAATTATTGGCGGAATTGTAGTTTCGGTAATTAGCGGTTCGCAATTGGCGGTTTCTGGTCCTGCTGCAGGACTTACCACACTTGTTTCTGTAGCTATTATCAGCTTAGGAAACTTCGAAACGTTTCTTTTGGCGGTAATTATTGCAGGATTATTTCAAATTTTAATCGGTGTACTTAAATTGGGCGTTTTTGCAAGTTATTTCCCCAGTTCGGTGATTAAAGGGATGATGGCTGCTATTGGTATTATCCTCATTTCAAAGCAAATTCCGCTTGCTTTAGGTTACCACCAACCCGATTTTTGGACCAGTGGTTTTATACAAATATTTACATCGAAAAATTTTTTAGGAAATCTAGCCGAATTCAATTCTAATATTACAAGAAGTGCAGTGCTGATTTCGGCAATATCTTTAGCGATTCTTATCTTTCTGAAACAACCCAAAAACAAAAAATTTAACATTATTCCCGCTTCATTAGTTGTGGTAATTTTTGGGATTGTTATTAATTATTTATTGACTTATTTTGGTTCTTCTTATGCATTAAAAACCAACCAATTGGTAAGCATTCCATCGAATATTTTTGCTGAAATTAAATTTCCTGATTTCTCTAAAATTTTAAGCAATTCCGAAATTTGGAAAGATGGAATTTTAATTGGAATTTTGGCCACTTTAGAGACTTTGCTTTGCATTGAAGCAATGGATAAACTCGATAAACACAACAGAATTACCCCTGTAAACAGAGAATTAATAGCCCAAGGAGTAGGCAATTTTTTATGTGGTATTTTAGGCGCCATCCCTTTAACCGCAGTAGTTGTAAGAGGTTCTGCCAATATACAAGCAGGTGCAAAAACCAAAGTTTCAGCATTTGTACACGGTGTATTTTTATTGCTTTCGGTTTTGCTAATTCCTTTTTTAATTAATTTAATTCCGTATGCTTCACTTTCTGCAATTCTTATTCTTACCGGTTTTGGATTAACCAAATTGAGAATCTATAAAAGTCTTTTTAAGCTTGGTTTAAAACAATTTATCCCTTTTATATCTACAATAATTATCATTTTAGTAACCGATTTATTAATTGGAGTTTCCATAGGCTTATTAATTTCCGTCTATTATATTATAAAAGAGAATTTTAAAGAAAATTATAATCTAGAGAAAAACCACCTTCAAGGATTAGATTATTATACGCTAAAACTCCACAGCAATGTAACATTTCTGAATAAGGTTGAAATTAAAAACACGCTAGATAAAGTCCCTCCCTATTCTGAATTGACGATTGATGGCAGCGATGTACATTTTATTGATTATGATGTTCTAGAAATTATTTCTGATTTTGTAACCAAAGCACACGACAGACATATAGAGCTAAAACTCATCAACATACAAATTGTAGAAACCGCAGCAAGTGCTCATTAACTGATAAGAGCATTACCAATAATTGCTTGCTGAGATAATTTTTCCTAAATTTAGCCTTTTAAATTCAAGATATTATGTTAAGAAAAACATTGGTTATCGCTTCTTTATTTCAAGCAGCAACATTCTTTTCGCAACAATATGGCGGAATGTGGATTCCTACAGAAATCAACGAAAAAGAGATGAAATCTCTTGGAATGAAAATTGAAGCCAAAGACATTTGGAATACCGAAAAACCAAGTATTAAAGATGCAGTTGTACAGTTCAATAGAGGTTGTACAGGCGAAATAATCTCTCCGAAAGGTTTGTTATTAACCAATCACCACTGTGGTTATAGCGCCATCCAAAGCCACTCTACTGTAGAAAACGATTTACTTTCTAATGGTTTTTGGGCTAAAAACAACCAAGGCGAACTCACCAACCCAGGAATGGTGGTAGATTTTGTAACCGATATTAAAGACGTTACTTCAGAAATCCTTGCCAACACTTCTGGACTTACCGATAAGGAACTCAATAAAAAAATTGAAGAAAATATTGCTGAATACAGAAAATCTCAAAAGCTGGAAAGCTATCAAAGTATTTTGGTAAAATCTATGTTTGCAGGCAATAAATATTATGCTTTTACGGTAGAAACCTTCAAAGATATCAGATTGGTAGGTGCGCCACCACAAAGCATTGGTAAATTCGGGTCAGATACCGATAACTGGGTTTGGCCAAGACATACAGGAGATTTTTCAATCTTTAGAGTTTATGCTGATAAAAATAACAAACCAGCAGAATATTCGCCAGAAAATGTACCTTTTACTCCGAAACATTATTTGCCTATTTCTGTAAAAGACATCAAAGAAAATGATTTTACTTTTGTTTTCGGTTTCCCTGGCAGAACCAATGAATATTTACCAAGTATTGCCATTGAAAAAATTATTACAGATACCAATCCTGCAAGAATTGAAGTAAGAGACATTGCTCTGAAAACTTTAGACGAAAAAATGCGTGCAGATGATGCTACCAGAATTAAATATGCATCTAAATACGCTTCTGTAGCCAACTATTGGAAAAAATGGATTGGCGAAACCAAAGGACTTAAAAAATCGAATGCGGTTGCTAAAAAACAAGAATACGAAACCTTTTTAGCGTCTAAAAACCCAGAAATTAAAAATACTTTAGCAGAGTTTAATTCGCTTTACAATCAGCAAGCTCCTTATGCACTCAACAATGCTTATTATACAGAAGTGCTAAGAAATGCCGAAACTTTAACCTTGGCTAATCTTTTCAACGGATTTATCAATGCTTATGAAGCAGGCCGAATTGATGACAAAGCCGTTAAAAACTTTAAAAACAGATTATCAGGCATTTACAAAGATTATGATGGCGAGTTAGATGCAAAAGTAATGGCTAAATTATTAGCTCTTTATGCCAATAAAACGCAACCGGAATTTTTACCGGAAGGTTTTAACCAATACAAAGATGTGAACCAAAATCTTCAAGTTTTTGAAAACTGGAGCAAAAATTCTGTCATCTCAGGAAGAAATTCCATCAACGGAGCTACTGTTTATACTGATATTGATAAAGTTTTTTCTAACCTTCCAGAATTGGTAAAAACCATTAAAGCTGATCCTATTTATCAGACTTTAACCAAAATGAAGGAAACTTACACAGCAAAAGCAGATAGCCAATACAACACGTTACAAGATAAGATTGATGCTTTGCAGAAAAAATATTTAGCGCAAATGATGGCGGCAGATAAAGACAGAAAATTTTTCCCAGATGCTAACTCAACATTAAGAGTAACGTACGGAAAAGTAAAAGGTTCTAACCCACAAGATGCTATCACTTACCATTACGAAACCACTCTTGATGGCGCTATTGAAAAATACGTTCCTGGTGATTATGAGTTTGATTTACCAAAAAAATTAATTGAACTCTACAACAATAAAGATTACGGAACTTACAAAAATGCTGCGGGTAAAGTACCTTTGGCGTTTACCGCAACCAACCACACTACTGGCGGAAACTCAGGAAGCCCAGCTCTTGATGCCAATGGTAATTTAATTGGTTTAAATTTCGATAGACAATGGGAAGGTACAATGTCTGACATTAATTACGACCCTAAATTCAGCCGTAATATTATGGTGCAAACCAAATATATTCTCTTCATTATTGATAAATTTGCGAATGCAAAATGGTTATTAGACGAAATGAAGATTGTGAAATAATTTTTAAAATTTAATAAGTAGGAACGCGCCATGAGGCGCGTTCTTTATTATAAAATAATTTTTATATTTGAATTTATTGAATGTGCCTCTTGGCACATTCCTACACGAATAACCATGAAACTCAAATACTATAAACAATATCGTCTTCCAGAATTTGATTATTCTTCGGATAATGGTTACTTTATTACTGTTTGTACCCAAAATAGGGAGCATTATTTCGGTAAAATAGAAAACGCTGAAATGTATTTTACAGAAATTGGTTTAGAAGTAGAACATCTTTTTGAAAAGGTAAACAATAATTTAGACTACATTAAAATTCATCATTATGTAGTAATGCCCAATCACATTCATTTCATTGCTGTAATCAACAATCCAAATCATAAAGAACAGGAAATTGTTAAGGGAATTCAGCCGCTAGTTCCAAAATCTATATCCTCTTTTACAAATCATTTTAAAGGTAAAATAAAAAGATGGTGCAATGAAAACGGCTTTGAAAATTTTGAATGGCAAAGTAGATTTCACGACCGCATTATCAGAGATAAAGAAGAATATCAAGCAATTCGATACTACATCAGAAACAATGTCTCCAATTGGGAAAAAGATAAAGAAAACTCGTGAAACTTTTCACGAGTTTTTTTATCAGTTAATATCCAAAAATTTCTTCTAAGGTTAATTCTTCAAAATCTCCTAATTTTTCGAGGACGCTGAAATCTAAATTCTCTTTCTTCCCAATAACTGCCACGTTAAAATTGACAGGTTTTATCTCTCGGGAATAAAAATCAGACAAATCATCCAAGGTAAGCTGCTCTATTTCTTCGTAAATATCTTTTCTAACATCATAATCAATTCCTAATCTATTCAAATTCAAATAATTGAAGAAAATATTCGTTCTGGTAACTCTGGTTGAAGCAATTTGTTTGAGTGCCGAATTTTTAGCATTCTCAAACTGCGCATTTATTTTCGGCAAATCTTTCATCAATTCATCCATAGATTCTACCGCCAAATGCAGCTTATTCGCTTGAGTGCCGATGTAAGTTACCACATAATCGTATTTATTCAATAAATTAGCGTTAGAATAGCTTACGTAAGCAGAATAAGCCAAACTTTTGCTTTCTCTGAGCTCCTGAAAAACAATTGAAGACAAACCCCTACCAAAATATTCGTTGAAAACGTTTATTTTTCCATAATTTTTTGTGTTAATTTCGTTTGCTCTACCAATTTTACTCATTTCTACTTGCACCATGTCATAATCTGTAAAATACACTTTATTTTCGGTGGCATTTTCAGGGAAAACTTTCGGCTCTGGAATTTCTAAAATAGTAGATTCTATATAATTTTCTGCATTGGTTTTAAAAGCTTCAAAATCTTTACCATAAAAGAAAATTTCGTAAGGAAAAAGAAGCAGGTTTTTTACTTTATTCGTTAATTCTTCTACATTAATTTCTTCAAGTCTTTCCTCTGAAATCACATCTCGAAATCTAGAATTTTCACCAAATTTAGCATATTGAGAAAGTGCAGACATAATTTTAGTTTTGTCTTTTTTCGCCACTTCTCTACTATCCAAAATTAAATCTACAATGCCTTCATACACTTCAAAATCTGGTTTAACATTTGTTAACCAATGTTTTAAAAGTTCTAAACCTTTAGACAAATTTTCTTCTAAACCACTAACAGAAATTCTAAAAACATCTGGACTGGTAAAAAAATCATGAGTAACCCCAATTTTAAAAAATTCTTCTTTCAACTCATGAGGAAGCAATTTTTCGGTACCTAAATATTGCAAAACATCTATTGCGAGAGCCAATTCCTTATCATTATCCGTTCCCATCTTGTAGATAAAATGAACTTGCGCAATGTCATTGTATTTGTTGTAAACAAAACTCGTTTTTTTATCTTTAATGAAACTTTCTTTTATTTCTTTCTGATAATCAATAAATTGAGGTTTTATTTCTGATGATTTTTCGTTCAAAATTTCGGTTAAAAATTTAGATTGAGCATCTCTATTGATTTTAATCGGTGTAATTCCAGGGTTTTCTACTCTTATGAGATTTTCGTTTACACCTTGTTCTTTTTTGATGCAAACATAATTTTCTTGAAAGAAATTTTTTGCAAATTCTACCACATCTTCTTTCGTAATATTCTCACATTCAGCGATTTCATTCAGTTCTTGTTCCCAAGTCCTATCATTGATAAAAGAGCCGTAAAGTACCGTTGCTAAACCATCTGCAGTTTCTAATTGCTTCAGATTTTGGAGTTTGTAATCATTCTGAATCGCAGTGATTATCCAATCTGGGAAATCTCCTTTTTTCACCAAATCAATCTGTTCTAAAAGCAAGTTTTTAGCCTCATCCAACGATTGATTTTCCTTTGGAACAATCACTAAAGTTAAGCTTCCATAGTTTTTAAAAGCCGATGAATAAGCTACAGCGCGCAATGCTTTTTGCTTTTGATTGATGTTGAGATCCAACAAACCCGCTTCGGCATTATTGCTTAAAATTTCGCCAACAATGGCAGCCAATCTCGCACCTTTTGTACCATAAGAATCTGTTCTCCAGCCCAAGTGTAATCTTGGCGTTGAAGGACTTTTTAAGGTTTTCTCGATGATTTTAGTTAAAGGTTCTTCAACTATTTTTTCTTTTTTCGGCAATTCTTTGTATTGAAATTCCCCAAAATATTGGTCGATTAATAAAATAGTTTCCTCGAACTCTAAATCCCCCACCAAAACCATCGCCATATTATTGGGAACATAGAAATCTTCAAAATATTGATGAATAGCCTTCATTGAAGGATTTTTGAGATGTTCAGATTTTCCAAGTGTGGTTTGTTGACCATTGGGATGTTTCGGGAAAAGCGCCTCCATCATCGCATAATGCACCAATCTGGCATCATTATCTTGCGCTCTGTTGAACTCCTCATAAACCGATTCTAATTCAGTATGGAAAAGCCTTAAAACCAAATCAGAGAAACGCTCTTTTTCAATCTTAAGCCATTTTTCTAACTCATTATTGGGAATATTATTTTTGTAAACCGTTTCGTCTAGCCAAGTGTGAGCATTAGTTCCTGTAGCACCGAGAGAAGAAATGGCTTTATCATACTCATTGGCAATCGCATATTTGCTGGCTTCTTGAGAGATTTCGTCTATTTTTTTATAAATTTCTTTCTTTTTTTCGGGATTTTGTTCGGCTTTGTGTTGCTCGTACAAATCTGAAATTTCAGAAATTAACTCACGTTCTTTTTCCCAATCCAAGGTTCCTAATTTAGAGGTACCTTTAAACATCATGTGTTCTAAATAATGTGCCAAACCAGTATTATCAGCTGGATCGTTATTGCTTCCTGTTTTTACAGGAATATACGTTTGTATTCTTGGAGCATCATCATTTTGAGCTAAATAAACCTTCAACCCATTTTTGAGTGTGTATATCCTTACTCCGTTTTTATCTCCTTCAACTTGTTGATATGTAAAACCGTTTTTATCAGTAAAACTTTCAGTTTTGGTATATTCTTTTGTTTGCATTAAATGCTTTCTATTTTAATTAATTAATGTATATCAAAAACATATATTTTAAATAAAGCCATGAAAATCAAAAACTCAACTATTTTTACCATTAAGATTTATTTAGAAATTAAGTTTGGTTAAGCATAATATCTAAAGATATTTATTAAGCGTTATGCTTTCTAAACCTTT
>JAYRDY010000017.1:0-18671 GCA_041909215.1 Cloacibacterium sp.
GTCTTTCTTCTTTTGCAGAAGGAGTTTTTGCTACGTTGTAAACTTTATCATAACATTCTGCCCAAACTTTCTCACGAATTTCTTCGTTGTGCGTTTCGTGGCAGTATTCTCTTTTGGTTTGAGATGTAGGAATTCTCGCTGCTAATCTTTCTTGTGCTTCGATTTGAACTTTAATTTCTTCGTGAGCGTATTTAATCGCTTCTAGCATTTCTGCTTCAGAAATTTCTTTCATTTCACCTTCTACCATTACAATAGAATCTTTGGTAGCACCCACCATAATATCCAAATCTGCTTTTTTAAGATTTTCGATACTTGGGTTGATAGAAAGTTGCCCGTCAATTCTCACTACTCTTACTTCAGACA
The DNA here is from genome assembly GCA_041909215.1 of Cloacibacterium sp. Lineage (GTDB taxonomy): Bacteria > Bacteroidota > Bacteroidia > Flavobacteriales > Weeksellaceae > Cloacibacterium. Next base: position 364 of record JAYRDY010000017.1, read on the forward strand.
TTGGCCCGTTAAAAGGAATATCTGTAATCGCAATAGCAGCTGAAGCAGCTAAACCAGCTAAAGCTTCTGGCATTACTTCTTTGTCGTAAGAAATGAGGGAAATCATTACCTGAACTTCTGCGTGGAAATCTTCTGGGAAAAGCGGACGAAGTACTCTGTCCACCAATCTCATGGTAAGAACCTCATCATCAGAAGGTTTAGTTTCTCTTCTAAAGAAATTCCCTGGTATTTTACCACCCGCATAGAATTTTTCTCTGTAATCTACTGTAAGAGGTAAGAAATCTACCCCTGGATTTGCGTCTTTGTTGGCTACTACTGTTGCAAGGAGCATCGTTCCGCCACATTTTACTACTACAGAACCATTAGCTTGTTTGGCTAATCTTCCTGTTTCAATGGAGACTTCTCTCCCGTCTTTCAATTGAAATTTTTCAATAATTGCTTCTGGAGCATTCATAAAATTTACTGTCTTGTGCAATCCGTATTGATTGCGTTAATATTTAAACTTTTTAAATTTTCGTGGGCAAAGATACGGATTTTTAAAACCTTATAATAAAAAAAGCAACTCAAAATTGAGTTGCTTCTAAAATTTTCTTGTATCTGATTATTTTCTGATTCCTAGTTCAGCAATAATTGCTCTGTAACGAGAAATTTCAACTTTTTTAAGATAATCTAACAATCTTTTTCTTTTACCTACCAATTTCACTAGAGATTTCTCAGTAGCATAATCTTTGTGGTTTTTCTTTAAGTGACCAGACAAATGGTTAATTCTAAATGTGAATAAAGCGATTTGTCCTTCTGCACTACCTGTATCTTGCGCATTTTTACCGTGTTTTGCGAAGATTTCTGATTTTTTTTCTGTTGTTAAGTACATTCCAATATTATTTAAATGATTATTATGTAACGAGCTGCAAAAGTACAATAATTTTCTGAATTACAAACTATATTGAAAACATTTATCAAAACTAATAGAGTAAAAGAGTTTAATTTTTCTTTAAAATAGATGAAAAACAGCGCATTAATTACGTAAATTTGCACAACACAATAAGATATGAAAAAAGTTTTATTCTTTGGTATTGCTGCTGGCGTTGTTCTGATAGGTTGTAAGAGCTTCGGGAGTAGTCTTATTAAATTTAACAATTCCATCAAACTGAAATATGTGGATAGAATTGTGTATTTTGATCCAGAAGTTTTCCCGGATTATGATGGGATTAAAGCTCCTACCAATTTAGCTTTGTATGCTGCGGTTTCTGATGAACTCAAAAAATATGGAAATTATAAAATAATGCATATTAATGATCCTGTAAAGTACGACAGTATAAATAGTGATGTTATTAAAGAATTATGCATTAATAATGGTGCTGAAGTTGCTATTGTCCCAAAAGTGAAATATTTTAAAGTGGGGCTTGGTAAATATGTGTTTTCTAACCAAGTGATTATCAGCATTAAACTCTATAATAATGATGGAAATTTGGTTATAGAAAACTCTTATGATACTTATAAAGGCAGCGGTAGATTATTAGGAAGCGCAGAAAACTCAGTAAAAATAGGCACTTCTAACGTTATTAAGAATATGATTTCAGAACTTAGGAACAAAAACACGAGTATTTCTGTTCCTAAGGAATGATTTTTATAGAATTTTTGCCAACTCGTCGCAAAGCCATTCTAGAAGCTCTTTGTCTTCTTTGGTAAATGGATCTTTTTTATGAGAATCGATATCAATTTGTCCGATATTTTTACCTTCTTTCATAATAGGTACTACAATTTCGGCTTTGGTTTCTAAAGAACATGCTAAATAATTATCTTGCTCCCAAACATCTGGAACTACAAAAGTTTCATTAGAAACAGCAACTTGTCCACAAATACCTTTCCCAAAAGGGATTACGGTATGGTCTGTTGCAGCACCAACATAAGGCCCTAAAACCAATTCTTCTTTATCTCCGTTTCTGAAGTAAAAACCCGTCCAATTAAAATAATCAAACTCTTGATCTAAGAGCTGACAAATTTTTTGCAATTTTTCTTCTACATTATGACTTGGGCTTTCTATAATAGACGAAAGTCTTTTTTTAATTTCCATACAATTAAATTTAATTTTTAATATTCCTCAAACTCTATTTCTTCTTTATAACCGAACATTCCGCGTTCTTTAATCATCTCTGCAACGCCTTCTGGCACTTGGCTTTCCCAACCTTTTTCGTGATTGGCAATTTTATGAAGAATATCTCTGGAATAAATCTCTGCATGCTCTAAATTGAAGTCTTTAATATCAACAATTCTTCTATTCAATTTAAAATATTTGAATAATTCTTTAAGATTTTCACTTACTTTTAAATTTTCAGAAGTAAGCAATTCATGGGTTTTAGGATCTTTGTAAGGATAAAGGTACACTCTCATATCTTTTCTAAAGAATTTACCAAAAGCTTCTAAAATACCACCTGAAAGATTTTTGTAATACTCTTCATCAAACACCATTAATAAGTTATTAACGCCCATTGCTACACCAATATATCTCACATTATACGTGGTGAAATATTCTACCAGCTTATAATATTCTGAGAAATTAGAAATCATTACGGTATAGCCTAATTTCGCCAATACATCTACTCTATCTAAAAAGTCTCTTTCATCCAAATTTCCCGAAGCTTTAAGATTAGAAATGGTTATTTCAAATAAAATTACGGTATCTTCTGGCTTGCCTTCTGTATCTTTCAAAAACATTTCCAGTCCGTTTTCAAACATATCTACATTCACCAAAGTTACAGGTCTGAAACTCCCACGAACCGCAAAAACATCTTTCTTATATAATAAATCTGCAGGCAACATATTTTTTCCTTCTGGATTGAAAACCACCGCTTCTGTCATCGAATTTTTCACCAACTGTAAACTCATCAATCGGTTATCAACATACTCAAAAGCAGGACCACGGAAATCCACCATATCAATTTCGATTTTATCCACCGAAATATCATCATATAAACTTTTAATTAATCTTCTGGGATTATCATAAAGGTAGAATGCACCATAAACTAGATTAACACCAAGACTTCCTAAAGTTTCTTGCTGCAATGTCGCATCATTTTCTTTGAATTTTACATGTAATACAATTTCGCTGTACTCTTGGTTAGGTTGCGCCTGGAACATGAGCCCTACCCAACCATGACCTTTAAAAGTTTTTTGAAAATTGATGGTGGTAACAGTATTGGCATAAGAGAAGAATTTTCTATTTGGATTTTCATCTTTATCCAAACGTTCTTCTATCAGACGAACTTCATGCTGAAGCATTTTCTTCAATCTGTTCTGCGTTACGTATCTATTTTTTTCTTCAGTACCATAAATAGCATCACTATAATCTTTATCATAGGCAGACATAGCTTTTGCAATGGTTTGCGAAGCAGCTCCAGCTCTAAAAAAATGACGAACTGTTTCTTGCCCCGCCCCAATTTCCGCAAAAGTGCCATAAATATTAGGATCTAAATTGACTACTAAAGCCTTTTGTTTTGGCGTAAGGTATTGCTTAATTTCAGACATCTAGAATTTTTTGCGTAAATTTACCAAAAACTATCAAATACAGAAAATGAAGTTGAAATTTCTTGGAACAGGTACTTCACAAGGCATTCCTGTAATCGGTTCTACACATCCTGTTTGTCTATCTACCAACCAGAAAGACAAAAGATTAAGAGCTTCTGTAATGATTACCGATGACGCTGGAAAAAAAATTTTAATAGATTGCGGTCCAGATTTTCGTCAACAAATGCTTATCAACAATGAACCAACTGTAGATTTTCTTCTGCTTACTCATGAACATAATGATCACGTTATTGGCCTTGATGATTTAAGACCTATCATATTTCAAAAAAGAAAAGATATACCTATTTATAGTCTATCAAGAGTGAATCTAGAAATTAAAAACAGGTTTCCTTATGCATTTTCTGAAAATAAATATCCAGGCGCTCCAAGTTTTGAACTCATTGATTTAGAAAATAAGCCTTTCTTTCTTGGAGATACAGAAATTACACCAATCCACATTGTGCATTATCAATTGTCCATTTTAGGTTATAAGTTTAAAAATCTTGCTTACATAACAGACGCAAGCTATATTTCTAAAGAAGAAAAAGAAAAACTGAAAAATCTAGATTACCTCATCATCAATTGTTTAAGAAAAACAGAACCTCACGTTGCACACTTCATATTACCAGAAATTATAGAACTTGTAGAAGAATTAAAACCAAAAACCACCTTTCTTACGCACATTAGTAATAAATTTGGTTTTCATGATGAAGAAGAAAAAGCTCTTCCATCGAATATTCACCTTGCTTATGACGGCTTAGAGATAGAGTTTTAAAATATTTTAATAAAATTTCTTTTTTTAAAGTAAAAAAATTTTATATTTGCACCACCAATTTTTAATGCCCAGTTGGCGGAATTGGTAGACGCGCTAGACTCAAACTCTAGTATCGAAAGATGTGCCGGTTCGATTCCGGCACTGGGTACAAAAAAGAGAATTCTTATAAAGAATTCTCTTTTTTTTGGTATTAATTCATTTTTTTATGGTAATTTTCAAATAATCCTAAAAAGTCCTTTAATTCTGTTATTAAATTAGCATTATTTTAATATCTATACTTTATTATCTAACTCATTTTTATTCAATATTTTTACGATTTTAATAACAATAATTTGTCATTGACAAATATCATACAATATTTTAGCAAAAAATTATGAATAATTAAAAAAACGCCATAAATTTGTACTGTTAAAAAAAATAAAAATAATATTTAAAATAACAATTAAAAATAAAAAGATATGAAAATTTTAAACCAAACCATTAGTCGTGTAATTATCTTATTTTCAATTTTTGCCATGGGATTACTTAGCGCACAAACAGCAACTGCTAAATCTAGCAAAGTAGTTGTGAACGGTACATCTTCTTTACATGATTGGAACATGACTGCAACTGCTGCTACCTTCAGCGGAACTGAAAGTGGTAATGCTTTAACCAACGTAAAATTCACTATGGGTGCTAAAACATTAAAAAGTACTAAAGGTGGAATGATGGACAACAAAGCTTACAAAGCTCTAAAAGCTGATAAAAACCCTAACATTACTTTTACAGCAGCATCTTTACCAATGGGTAAATCTAACGTTACTGGTAAACTTACTATTGCTGGTGTAACTAAAAACATTACCCTACCTGTTAATGTTGCTAAAAATGGCAACTCATACACCATTACAGGTTCTGAAAGCTTAAAAATGTCTGACTACGGTATGGAAGCTCCTGGTTTCTTAGGTGTACACACTGGTGATGCAGTAACAGTTAACGTAACAATTGTTACCAACTAATAAAATAAGTGAACTATAATAAAATTAAAAACAATTTAAATAAAAAAGTATGAAAACTTTATGGATTAAAACAGCTGTTCTTTCTTCAGTATTGGCAAGCGCAGCAATTTACGCACAAAACACAGAATCAATACCTAACTTAAGACCAAACGACCAAAGAGGTATTAATGTTTTTGAAAACAATAAAACAGGAAAATCAGAATTTGATGGTATAAAACTTAATTGGGGTGCAGCATTTACTGCTCAATATCAAAATTTAAAACATGAAAACGGTGTAGATTATACAGCTAACCCTAAGACTTCAAAATTATATGATTTAAAATCTGGTTTACAAGTTCCTATGGCTAACCTTTACATGGATGTACAATTAGCCGATGGTATCAGATTAAATGTAACTTCTTACATGTCTTCTAGACACCACAATGAATTTTATGTAAAAGGTGGTTATTTACAAATTGATAAACTTCCTTTCATTAAAAGTGATTTAGTTGATAAAATCATGGAGAAAGTAACTATTAAAGCTGGTCAGTTTGAAAACAACTATGGTGACCAACACTTTAGAAGAACTGATGGTGGACAAGCAATCTACAACCCATTCATTGAAAACTACATCGCTGACGCATTTATGACTGAAGTAGGTGGTGAGGTTTACTACCAAGCAAACAAAGAATTAATGGTAATGGCTGGGGTAACTTCTGGATCTATCAAAGGGCACGTTACTACACCAAAAGAAGTTGACGGAGAAAAAACAAGATCTTTATCTGTTTTAGGTAAAGTAGCTTGGGACAAAAAAGTAAATGATGACTTCAGAGTAAGACTTTCTGGATCTATCTACCACAACCCTCACAACGGTGGTTCTGGACTTACAATCTATGGTGGAGACAGAACTGGTTCTAACTACCAATTAGTAATGGAAGGCGCTACTGCTAACCCAACAGATAACGCATTCTCTGGTAGATTCAACCCAGGATTCAACAACAAAGTTACCGCAATGATGTTCAACGCATTTGCTAAATACCAAGGTTTAGAATTCTTCGGAACTTACGAAACTGCTAATGGTAGAGCTGCTGGACAAACTAAAGACAGAAATATGACCCAACTTGCTGGTGATTTAATCTACAGATTTGGTGGTAAAGAAAACTTCTTCTTAGGCGCTAGATACAACACTGTAAGAGCTGAATTAAATAATATTACTGATAAAGTATCTGTTGACAGATTTGCTCTAGGTGCTGGTTGGTTTATGACTAAAAACATCTTAATGAAAGCGGAATATGTAAACCAAAACTACAAAGATTACCCTGCATCTAACATGTTATACAAAGGTAAATTCGATGGTATTACTGTAGAAGCTACTGTTTCTTTCTAATCTCAAGAATTTGAATATAATAAAGGGGCTTCATCGCCCCTTTTTTAATACTTTTGAATCACATTTTTATGAAAAATTTAATTTTTATTATCGCAACATTATTTTCCGTTTGGGGAAAAGCTCAAGAAAACAGCTTTACCATTATTGGTAAAACTAACGTTAACACGTTTAAGTGCATCAATAAAAATTTTGATACCCCTAACACTTTCGGAGCAATAAACTCCAACAAAATTATCATTAATGTTGTAGATTTCAATTGTAAATCAGAATACATTACCCGTGATTTCAGAAAAACATTAAGCGCTGATAAATTTCCTCAAATACATGTAAATTTCGGTAAATTCAAGAAAAATACAAACGGTTCTTATACCGCTATTACCGAAGTAAAACTGATGAACAGAGTGAGAAACTATACGATAGAACTTTTTGAAAACGGCAACATAATTACTGCAAAACAAACCGTAAAATTTAGTGATTTCGGAATTACACCTCCAAAAAAAATGGGTGGAATGATTGTTGTGAAAGACGAACTGGATTTATACTTTAATTTAAACAAAGATTAGCTTAAATAAATTAAAAAGTAATAGAAATTGATTTTTTGATGGAGTGAAACCCTCGTCAAAAAACCAATTTTTGTTTTTAATTTTAATCTTTATAATGCTGAAATATCCCTTTTTCAGTAGCGGTCCAAAAAGCTGCTTTTTGTCCCGCAACCTTCAAACCATCATTTGTCCAAGTATTGCAAGTAAATAAGAAGTTATAACTGCCTTTGGCTTCATAAAACGCATCATTTTTACCATAAACGGCATTGGTTTTCACAAAAATATAATTCCCGAAAGCATCTTTATCAAAAGTATTATCTAGATATTTTATTAATTCCTGATATTGCTCTGTCGTCAAATTAATCTTTTTACAATCCTCACCTTCTTTCATTTCTCGATAAAAAGTGGCATGCACTGCGCTTTCTCCCAACCAAAAAGCTGCCTTAAAAGCGGTAGAAAATTTAAGTTCTGCCCAAGTTGGCGTATCCAAATAAAAACCTTTATCTCCCCAACCTAAAGCTATATATTGCATTGTAGAATCTTTCGCTAAAGTATTTTCGTAAGGCATTTTCTTACTCCAATCTATTTCTTTAGACTTTATTGGGAAAACCAAATCGGTATGAACTCCATTGGTTAAAATATAGATTTCTCTGTTTTTGGGCGCTGCTGTTTCTTTTGCCGAAATTTCTATGTATGGCAATAAAACTACACACAACAAATAAAATATTACAACTCCTAATAACGAAAGAAGTATCTTCAAGAAAATTTTTACTGATTTTTTCATTTCTAATTTTTTTCGAAGATATAAGATACCGCAAAAAGTCTTTGGTAAAAAGCCATGTAAACTCTTGTAAAATAGATTTCAGATGTTACGAAATTTACAAACCGTTATCTTTCAGAAAGTTAACATTACGCATCAATCCCGAAAATTTCGTTCTTTTCACCGCAGATTTTTTAAATATTTCTGAAAAAAGTTCTTGTTTAAGCTCTTCCCATTCTTTTTTTCTAAAATTAAGTTTCTGCAGATTCGGAGCAAACCTCTCTTGCAAAGTAGGTGCCGAAAATCGGTTCCACGGACAAACATCTTGACAAACATCACAACCGAACATCCAATCATCCATTTTTCCTTCAAAATAATCCGGAATTTCGTTTTTTAATTCTATGGTTGCATAAGAAATACACTTACTCCCATCAACAATTTTATCCGAAACAATGGCTTGTGTAGGGCAAGCATCAATACATTTTCTACAACTTCCGCAATGGTCTGTAGTCGGAGAATCATAATTTAAATCTAAATCACATATAATTTCGGCTAAAAAATAAAAAGAACCATGTTTTTTAGTGATGAGATTCGCATTTTTACCTACCCAACCTAAACCCGATTTTCTGGCCCAAGCTTTTTCTAAAACAGGCGCAGAATCCACAAAAACCCTGAAACCAAATTCCCCAATTTCTTCCTGAAGCTCAATCATCATTTCCTTCAAAACTTCTTTAATTACTTCGTGATAATCTTCTCCATAAGCATATTTCGAAATTTTAAAATTTTCTAATCTTTCAATTTTTTCTTTTGGGAAATAATTATAGGAAAGCGAAATAACAGATTTTGCACCATCAACCAAAAGTGTAGGATTTAATCTTTTGTCGAAATGATTTTCCATGTATTTCATTTCGCCGTGATAATTATTTTTGAGCCAATCTTCAAGACGTGGCGCTTCTTCTTCCAGAAATTCTGCTTTAGAAATTCCACAAGATTGAAACCCGAATTTCTCGGCTTTTTGCTTAATTATTTTAGTATGATTTTTGATGTGTAACATAAATTACAGTGCGAAGTTAAGTTTTTTTCTATTTTTGCTCCGTAAAAAAGATTTAATAATATAAAAATATAAAAAATGACTTTTGAAGAAATTTTAAACTCAGGTGAATATCACTTAATTGATGTAAGACAACCTGAAGAATTAACAATGGAAGGCGCTATTGATGGCGCTGTAAACATCCCATTAGCAACTGTGCCATTAAGATTAGACGAAATTAAGGAAATGAAAGGCCCAAAAATTGTTTTTTGCAGAAGCGGTGGCAGAAGCGGACAAGCTTGTCAGTTTTTAGCGCAAAACGGCTTAGAAGACCTTTACAATGGTGGTGGTTTCATGGAGCTTAATGAAGCTTTAGAACACTACAAATCTAGCAAATAATTATTCGTTCATATTTTTTGCAAAACCAGCATTTCATTATCTGAAATGCTGGTTTTATTTTATTTAAAATCTAGCAAAATCTGCTTCTTCAAATTCTTTCAATAATTTTTGAAAAACTTGTTCTACAGTAAGAATTTCATCAATTAAAGCAGAAGATTGCCCAATTTCTAGTTCACCTTCTTCTAAATCTCCTTCGAACATGCCATGTTTTGCTCTACGTTTCCCGAGTTTTTCTTGTAAAGCTTCAATATTTTTTCCTTGTTTATAAATTTCTTCTAGTTCATAGAAAAATTTATTCTTCACGAGACGTACTGGTGCTAATTCCTTCAAAGTTAATTGCGTATCGCCTTCTTGCGTTTCAACAATTTTTTGTTTCCAATTATCGTGTGCGCTTGCTTCTACGGTTGCCGCAAATCTAGAGCCGATTTGTACACCATCTGCTCCGAGAATCATTGCAGCTTTCATTTGACTTCCTAACGCAATTCCGCCAGCTGCAATTAAAGGAATTTCTATATTTCTACGAACGTTCGGGATAAGAGAAAGCGTAGTGGTTTCTTCTCTACCATTATGTCCGCCCGCTTCGAAACCTTCTGCAACAACTGCATCTACGCCCGCTTCTTGACATTTTTTCGCAAATTTTACAGACGAAACTACATGAGCTACTTTTCTGCCTTCTTTCTTTAGAATTTCAGTATAAGTTTTCGGGTTACCTGCCGAAGTAAAAACGATAGGTACTTTTTCTTCTAAAATAATTTGGATAATCTCTTCAATATTAGGATACAACATGGGTACATTTACACCAAATGGTTTATCTGTTGATTTTTTACATTTCTGAATATGCTCTCTTAAAACATCTGGATACATGCTTCCTGCACCAATTAAACCCAAACCGCCAGCATTAGAAACAGCAGCTGCTAATTTGTAACCAGAATGCCAAATCATCCCTCCTTGAATAATGGGATATTTAATATTGAAAAGTTGAGTAATTCTGTTCATGAATTTTTTGTTTAAAGATAATAATTTTTTGAGCGCATCATCAGTTTGATCTTTAACATCATAAAAAAACCTTCGAGATTTCGAAGGTTTGATTTTTATTTTATGATGGCTGATTTATTCCAATCGGTTTTAAAAGAGCAATCTTTATATCTGTTATCAATTGATATAAATGTGTCTGGCAATTGTTCTTTCACCCATTTATCTACCAATTCATTTTTCTTTTTATTGAGTGCAAAGCCTTTAATTCTTTCAAAATCAGTACTTAAATCTAATGCATGTTCAGGGATTACATCATTCACTTTCACCAATTGCACCACTTTTTTTTGGTTAAGCTCATCCATAAAAACTTCTGTTAAGTCCCCTTTATTAACTCCTGCGATTTGATAAGCAATAGCAGCAGAAAGGTCTAGTTTTTCGTGTCTATCAGAGCCATCTGCTCCAGGAATTATCCCTGCGTTAAATTTTGTATTTTTATCATCAGAATGTCTATAAGCCGCTTCTTTGAAAGTTATTTTACCGTCTATAATATCTTTTCTGATTTTTTCCATTTCTGCTTTTGTTGCTGCAATTTCTTCGGCATTGGGTTCTGCTTTTAAAAGAATATGTCTTGCATCATACAACTTTCCGCTTTTTTTAACCAATTGAATGATATGAAAACCAAATTCTGATTCCACTGGTTCTGAAATATCCCCTTCTTGTAAATTGAGTGCTGTAGCTTCAAAAACCTTTACCATTTTCCCTCTTCCTATATTGGTATATAAACCTCCATTTGCAGCAGAGCCAGGATCATCAGAATAGATTCTTGCCTTATTTTCGAAGCTTTCTCCGTTAAGAATATCTTGTCTTATTTTCTTAAGTTTATCAATAATTTCTTGCTTATGAGCGTCTGTAAGTTTAGGATAAATTGCAATTTTAGATAAAACAACTTCGTCTTTTACTTGTGGTAACTGATATTTGTATGCGTTATAAAAATCTGTAACTTCGTTTGGAGTAATGTTTACTTTATCTGTAATAAGTGCATATTTTTGTTGACCATAATAACTATCAACATCCATTTTTTCGATGGCATTTTTCATTTCGTAAGAAGAACGAAATTTATAGGCATCTAACATGGCTCTTTCTGAAGGAAACTGACTCATAATTTGCTCATATTTCCCTGCAGCCTGTTCTCTGATAGCAGAAGATCTGTCTTGGATAAGCGTATCTTTTTTCGCTTTATAAATAAGGAGTTTGTTCCCAAGAATTTGCTCCATAAACTCGCATTTATCGGTTTTAGCGCCTCCTTGTTGGGCCGCGTAATTTTGTTGCTCTTGGATATCAGACTCTAAAACAATTTCGTCTCCTACCACGGCTGAAATACCATCTACTAAATCTCCCTTTTTTACCTGAGCATTTGTTTTTACAGAAAATAAACTTAGCAATATTGTTAGCGTAAGTAAATATTTTAAATTTTTAATCATTATTAAAATTTTAATTGAATTGCAAAATTAGGATTCTCCGCGAGATTTCCTATACTTTTTATTATAATTATTTCTTAAAATTCTTAGATAATTCTTTTAAGAAAGATGGTTCTACAGTAATTTTGGTTTTAGCATGTTGCTCTGTAATCGTCTTATTGAGAATATCTTCAGTAACATCATCTTTCAATTCTTCAGAAGCTTCTTCCCTTGTCATGGGTGATGAAGGCAAAATACCATCAATAGCAATTACCAAAAGTTTATCATCAATCTTTACTTTATGAATTCCTTTTCCGAAAGGGATTTTATGAATTTTAAAAACATCTGCGTTTTCAGACATTTCGCCTTTTTCAAAATGGACTAAAAGTTGGTTTTTATCATTGGTTTTGCCATAATATTTTTTGTTGAGCGCTTCCCAATCTTTTGGGTTTACGATTTCTTTGGTAATCTCTTTCTCGGTTGATAAATCTGTAATAATAGCCACTCTTGCATCTGCTCTACTTTCCCAAACGTATTGATTTTTATGCGCAGAGAAATAATCATCCATCAATTTAGGATTATTTTTAAGCTCTTCTTCAATCCAATAAGAAAACAAATAATCAGCCAAAAGATTTTGTTTTAACTTTTCCAGTTCTTCTTGCACTTCTTTTTTATCTAAAAAAGAATCAGAATACTCACCGAAAACATCATTATCTCTTTTAGAATCTAAGAAAAGTGCCCATTGTTCTTTGGTAAGTTTATCTTCATTTTTGAAGTTTTCTGACAATAATTTCTTTAAATCACCAAACTTGAAGGTTTTTTGAGCAAACTGATACAAAACTGCATTATCATTTTTAAACGCTAGATAATCTGCATAAGATTTTTTGATTTTAGCAAAATCCGGATACTCTTTATAATCTTTAGATTTCACCAAATCATCAATTAATTGATTATAAGGAACGTCTGAAAACTGAGAGTTCATCATATCTTTAATAAACATATCATCATATCGATCAGATTTTTGATAAGGAATTAAAGAATATACATTGAAAACATAGTATTTTTCACCCAAAAGAATTGGCTCAGAATATTCGCCTTGCTTTTTATTCTTCAACGCTTCATAAACTGCATCTGGCAAAACAGGTGAACCCATTACAACGCCAGCTTTCTTCTTTTCTGCATCAGTAGAACCATAAAGTTTAGCCACTTCTTCAAATTTCTTACCCGATTTTAATGCGTCGTAAATGTTAGTTTTTATTTTCTCTGCATCTGCATTATTGGGGTAAGAAATGGTGCCAAATACCAAATATCCCAAACTAGGTCTTTTGTCTAATAATTTAGCAAATGCAACAATTTTAGCAGAATTAATTAAACTGGTATAAGAACCTGTTTGCATTGCCTGCAACTCTTTATCTAAATCTACATCTAAACTCCCCGATTTCACAAAAAAAGCATCTGGTTTTTGTTTGGTGTAGGTAGTAATAGCGTCTTCCATGGTAATTTTACCACTTTTAACCTCATTATAAATTTTATTATAATTAGTAGCATCACTTTCTGCTTTTTCAATATAAAAAATCTGAATTTTCTTTTCGATTTGATTGGCTGAAAAATACTGCTGAAGCGAAGATTGCATCACTTCTGAAGGATAAAAATAAGCCTCACGCAATTGCATTTCTTTTTCTGCCATTCTTTTCTTAAAATAGCTGAGCGTATCTGCTTTCTTGTCTAAAGCAAAGTTTTGCAGTAATTTAAAATCGATATACGTTTTTACCGTTTTATCTATCCCAGAATTTTCAAGACCGTAAGTATTCTCTGTTTTAAATTTCTCTGCAGAAATGCTGTCTTTACCAATAATTAGGTACTGAGATTTATAACTGATGAAAGCTAGAAATAAAGCAAATGCTAAAAGTTTTTTCATGCGATTTTTTCAATGTTATTTTTTTTCTGAAATTCATCAAAAATTTTTCAAATCTATAAAAAATCCCTTTTAAATAAATTCTAAAAGGGAGTTAATTATTTCTTAAAGTTGCACTTCGAAAGTGGTAAGTTCTTTGAACTGATTAATCCTACCAAGCATTTCTTCTTCCGTAACTTGCTGAAGTTTTTCAGTCCCGAATTGCTCTACTGTGAAACTTGCCATAGCAGAACCAACAATTAATGCTGATTTCATATTATCGAAAGAGAAATCTTCTTTTTTGGTAAGATATGCCGCGAAACCGCCTGCAAAAGTATCTCCAGCACCTGTTGGGTCGAAAACATCTTCCAAAGGAAGCGCTGGGATTGCAAACACTTTACCCGCATTGAATAAAAGTGCGCCGTGTTCTCCTTTTTTAATTATTACGAATTCTGGCCCCATTGTATGGATTTTTTGTGCTGCTTTCACCAAAGAATATTCACCAGAAAGTTGACGCGCTTCTTCGTCATTAATGGTAATTACATCTGTTTTTGCGATAACATCCATCAATAAATCCCAAGTAAGATCCATCCAGAAATTCATCGTATCTAGAATAACTAATTTCGGACGAGATTTCATTCTCTCTAAAACTGCCAATTGCACAGCAGGATGAAGGTTTCCTAAAAGTAAAACTTCTGCATCGTTAGCAGATTCTGGGATTTTTGGATCAAAATTTTCTAAAACGTTCAATTCTGTAACCAAAGTATCTCTAGAATTCAAATCATTATGATATTTACCGCTCCAGAAAAAGGTTTTACCATCTTTCACCATTTCCACGCCATCTACATTAATGCCTTTAGAAGTCATCATATCTAGATATTCTTGAGGAAAATCGCCACCGATTACAGACACCAAACTTACGTCTGTTTTCATTACAGAAGCGGCCAAACCAATGTAAGTTGCTGCACCTCCTAAAATTTTATCTGTTTTACCAAAAGGGGTTTCAATGGCATCAAATGCTACAGTTCCTACTGCTAATAATTTCATTATGTATATTTTTTTATTCGAGTTAATTATCAATTTTTTCTTCAACAAAAAAAAGCTTTATTTTTTCCATTGAAAAGTATCTATCATATGCAATAAGTCTTTCTTTATGTAATTTACCGCTGGTGCTAAAGAATCTGGTTTTGGTCTAGAATTGACGTACAAATTCGCGGTTACAAAATGTTTGGTGCTGTCTGTAATAAAAATCTGAATATTTGAGGCGCTTTCACCTTTCAGTTCATAAAAATTACCAAAAACTCTTTTTTCAGGATAAGAAAAACTTTTGGTTTCTATGGCAGAAGCTTTCACAGTATGTTCATAAACCATTTTTTCAACTTCTTTTACATGCGCATCAAAATCATTTTTTATAGGAAAATAGGTAATAAAAACGTTGGCTTTCATTTTAGGATACCTTAAATTGTACCAACAAGCTTTTTTAGCATCTGTAATTTTAGCAAAGTCTGAATACTCAAAAGTATAAGCACAATTATTATGAAATGCTTGATATTTGGGTTGAGGATATTCTAGACGCAATTCACCTTTTGGTTTAGGTTTTGTATCTTCTGTACAAGATATTGTTATCAGTGCTAAAATAAGATATGCTATATTTTTAAACATTTTGCAAAAGTAAGAATTTTTTTATTGAAATCTTTCTGGAAAAATGAGTTTAAAGATTTAATTTTCAAACGTTTTCTTCAGGTAATTTTCTAACGGTTTTGGGAAAGATTTCTGATGAGACGCTTCGTAATTCATAATCAGAAAATGATTTTTCTTGGCATAGTTTTCAAATTCTTTTCTATTATCAATCAAAACTTTAGCTATAGAAATTTCTAAATTTTTATGGGTAAGTTTATGCAAAACCTTCACTTCTTCAATAATATTAGTTTCATAATCGGCCGAAATTCCTTCAGGAAAATCATATAATTTCTTCCATATAAAAGAGTCATCTCGTTGTTTCACCAAAAAATCTCCATCACACGTTATATAATAATAGTGTAATTTTAAATCTTGAGCTTTTACCTTCTTAGATTTTACAGGAAACTGCAAAACTTTCCCCGAAGCATAAGCCAAACAATCTTGCTGAACTGGACAAACCTCACAATTGGGATTCTTGGGTTTACAAATTCCCGAACCTAGATCCATTATCGCTTGGTTGAAATCTCCAGGATTTTTTTGGGGCATTACCAACAACGCCAACTCATAGAAATACTGATAGGCTTTTGTGGAAGACACATCATAATCATCAGCAAAAATTCTGCTCAAAACTCTATAAAAATTACCATCTATTGCAGGGATATTTTCATTAAAACAAATGCTGGAAATTGCAGCAGCTGTATATTTACCAACGCCTTTTAATTTTAAAATTTCATTAAAAGTCGAAGGGAAAACTCCCCCGAAATCTTCCATCACTTGTTTTGCCGCTTTGTGAAGATTAATAGCTCTGGAATAATATCCCAAACCCTTCCAATAGAGTAAAACCTCGTCTATTTCTGCATCTGCGAGCGTTTTTACATCGGGAAACCTTTCTATTAAATTAATGTAATGATTTTTGCCCTGCTCTACTCTAGTTTGCTGCAGCACAATCTCAGAAATCCAAATTTCGTAAGGATTTTGAGTTCTTCTCCAAGGTAAATCTCTCGCATTCAAACTATACCATTGCGAAATTTTTAAACCTATGTTTGGAAAATCCTTGTATGTTTTCGTTTTATTCAAAAAATATTTTTTATCTTTGCACACCAAAAAGATAAACAAAAAAGGAAATGACAAAGGCAGAATTGGTAAATACCATCTCAAGTAAATTAGGGATTGAAAAAAATGATACACAAAAAGTTATCGAAGCTTTTATGCAAGAAATCAGAACTTCTATGTATAACGGAGATAACGTATATTTAAGAGGTTTCGGTTCTTTTGTAATCAAAACCAGAGCAGCTAAAACAGGTAGAAATATTTCTAAAAATACAGCTATCGAAATTCCTGCTCACAACATTCCGGCTTTCAAACCTTCTAAGACTTTCGTTGAAAAGGTAAAAACTAAAGTTGCTGTAAAATAATTTAAATATTAACAATTAAAATTTCTAACTATGCCAAGCGGAAAGAAAAGAAAAAGACACAAGGTGGCTACCCACAAAAGAAAGAAAAGAAGAAGAGCAAACAGACATAAAAAGAAATAATCTTTTCTGTAACAATACAATACAATATAGTTGGTGTTTTTATTTCGATAACTAGCACTAACTATATTTTTGTTTAGCTGAAAAACTTTAACGTAAATTTTAGAAAATGAAGAAAGAATTATTAATTTCCTATGAAGATGATGCTTCTAAAATTGCCCTTATTGAAGACGGTAGATTATTCGAGCTCCACGAAATAACTCAAAAAACAGATTTTGTTGTTGGTGATATTTTTGTGGGTAAAATTAAAAAACTAGCTCCTAATCTTAACGCTGCTTTCGTAAATATAGGTTATGAAAAAGACGCTTTTTTGCACTATCAAGACCTTGGGCCGCAGTATTTTACGTATCGTAAATTTTTAAAAGATGTAGTTACCCGAAAACAACAATCTTCTTCTCTTAAAAACTTCGAAATACAACCAGAAACAGACAAACATGGCACCGTAGATAAAGTGCTAAATGCTGGCGACGAAGTTTTATTACAAATTACGAAGGAACCTATTTCCACAAAAGGACCTAGAATTTCTACCCAAATTTCTCTCACTGGTAGATTTCTTGTACTCATCCCTTTTGATAATAAGGTTTCTGTCTCTAAAAAAATTAAAAGCGCCGAAGAAAAAGCCAGGCTAAAAACTTTAATAGAAAGTATAAAACCTGAAGGTTTCGGTGTAATTATCAGAACGGTAGCAGAAGGAAAAAAAGTTGCAGAACTCCATAATGATATGAACCAATTGGTTGATAAATGGAATCTATGCTTCAAAAATATCCAAAAAAACAAAACTCCTGCAAAAGTTCTTAGTGAAGAAGACAAAGCTTCGGCTGTTTTGAGAGACAATTTCAACCAAGATTTTGTATCCATTATTTGTGATGACGAACAAATGGTGAACGATATGAAAAATTATATTGAAATGATTGCTCCAGAACGCAAAAACATTGTTCAGTTTTATGATTCTCATATCCCTCTTCTGGAATATTACAATGTAGAAAAACAACTGAAGCAATCTTTTGGGAAACATGTAAACATCCCGAGTTCTAAAGGCGCTTATCTGGTGATAGAACACACAGAAGCCTTGCACGTAATAGACGTAAACTCAGGAAACAACATCACCTCTGCCACTGCCAACAAAGAACACGCACTTAACGTGAACAAAATGGCATCAACAGAAATTGCGAGACAACTGCGCTTAAGAGATATGGGTGGTATTATAGTGGTAGATTTTATCGATATGCCAAATCCCGACCATAGAAAAGAGCTCTACGAACACCTTCGCGAAGAAATGAAACGCGACAAAGCAAAGCACAAAATCCTACCACCAAGTAAATTTGGTTTGATACAAATT
>JAYRDY010000018.1:0-11462 GCA_041909215.1 Cloacibacterium sp.
CAAAGGATATGTCAATAAACAATCATTGGTTTTGGCATCGCATCAAAACTCGGGAAAATCCTCTTTTTTACGGTTTTTAATTCCATCAAAATTAGAAAATTATTACACTGAAAACATCTCCATCGACAAAGATGGCATTATTTCCATTTGTAAAAATTTGATTTGCAACCTTGATGAATTGGCGGTTTTATCTAAATCTGATGTCAATACGTTGAAATCTTTCATTTCAAAAAGCAGTGCCAATATTAGACTTCCTTATGCAAGAAAAGCCGAGTTTTTAGAACGAATTTGCTCGTTTGTAGGCTCTACCAATCGGACGGATTTTTTGACCGATGAAACTGGAAGTATTAGATGGTTGATTTTTGAGGTGTATTCTTTTGATTTTAACTATTCCAAAGAAATTGATATGGATAAAGTTTGGGCTCAAGCTTATTTCAATGCTTTTGAAAGAAAAAATTACAATCCCGAATTAACCGCAGCAGACATCGCTGAAAACGAAAAACGAAACGAAAAATATGTACAGGTTTCAATGGAGCAAGAACTTATTTCTGCACATTTTGAAAAATCAGAGAAAATGGAAGAATTTCTTACAGCAACTGATATTATGTTGGCGATGAACAATGCTTTAGGATTGCGATTGAATAATGTAAAAATCGGAAAAGCACTCACCAGTTTAAAATATCAAAGGATAAAACATCCCAAACTTCAAGTGTACGGATATCTCATCAAAAGAAAAACAGAGTAAAACCTACTTACCAAAGTTACCAAGTTACCTTAAAGGATTTAAACAATTATCAATCAATGATTTATTAAGGTAATTAAATTTTAAAAATAGTTACCTAAAGTTACCTTAATTAAAAATTTATGGTAAGTAGGTAAAAACAGGTAATTGAAAAAATTTGCCTTAAAGTATTGTTAATCAATAAAAAGGTAATTAGGTAAGAGGAATTAAAAAAAACATAGAAAACAAACACAGAAAATGAACTGCAAACAATTCAATACAATTCCGTTGGAAGAAGTCCTCCAAATTCTCGGACACCCTCCAACAAAACAAAACGAGAAAGAAGCGTGGTTCCTGAATCCTTTCAGAACAGAAAACCAAGCCTCTTTTAAACTAGACAAAAGATTAAACCTTTGGTTTCTTCATTCCGAAGGAATTGGCGGAAATAATACCGATTTTATGATGAAATACCTGAAAGCTTCCGTAAAAGAAATTTTAGAATGGGCAGAAAAGCAGAATTTTTCTTCTTTTCAATCGCAAAAAGATTATTATTCAAAAAATTCTAACCCAAATTACCACATCACTGAAATTAAAGAACTCCAAAACGAAAATCTTAAAAATTATCTACATCAAAGAGGTCTTTCGACAAAAGTTTATCCGTTAGTCAAAGAAATTCATTTTAGGATTGACGAGAAAAACTTTTATGCTATCGGTTTTGAAAACCTTTCTGGAGGTTGGGAACTTAGAAATTCCTTTTACAAAGGTTCATTGCTAAAGAAAGATATTTCAATCCTAAATTTCAATAATGAAATCCAAAATCAAAATAAAACTGGAAAAAGAATAGCGGTTTTTGAAGGTTTTATGGACGCTTTGTCTTTTGTGGAAATGAAGCCATTTTTTAACGGAGATTTGTTAGTGATGAATTCCGTTTCATTGTTGAGTAAAGCCAAAGAATATTTACAAAATTATTCTGAAATCCATTTGTTTTTAGACAATGACAAAGCAGGTGAATTTTGCAAAAATGAAATTTTGAAATCTTTTCCCGAAGCCAAAAATCATTCTGAAATTTATGCTCTTCATAAAGATTTAAATGAATACTTCGTTTTCAGAAACAATACAAAAATCGAAAAACAACAGCAGGTAGAACTAAACCCCAAACAAGAACAGGAGGAAAGCGAAATCAATCAAGCTCATCAAACTTTCAGAAGAAATCGCTGATTATGCGTGTGCATATTTTTATCAACTATATGCAAAAGTTAGGAGCTCATTCGCAACTTTGAAGGTCGATACTCTCCCAACAAAGTTTCTTCTTCGCTCTGCGAGGCTTTAACCTGTATAAAATAGTACAAGGTTCAACTTTCTTAACCTATAAAAAATAATGCAAGGTCATTGTACAACCTGTATAAAATAGATACAGGTTGCTAGATAACCTGAGTAAAAAAGATATAGGTAAAATCATTATCAAATTCAAGAAAAATGAAGACATCAATCAATTTCAAAGTGGCAAAATCTGATTCCGAAATTCATAATTTCAGAAAGAAATCTTTTGATTACATCCGCAAAGATTTAACTCATAAAAATGAATATTGGATGGAACAAAAAATTGCAGACCGACTGTTAAAAATAGAAGCCTACTGTAAAGAAAAATCAGGCAGAAAATTACAGAAAAATGCAATGCCAATTCGAGAAGCGGTAGTTGTCATTAAAGAAAATACAACGATGCAGGATTTGCACAACCTATCAAAAAAACTGGAAGAAGAACTTAAAATCCGAATTTTTCAGATTGCCATTCATAAAGATGAAGGTCATTATGATAAAGACACCAAAAAATGGAAACCCAACTATCACGCTCATTTGGTTGCAGATTGGCAAGATTTGCAAACAGGAAAAACCTTGAAGCATCAATCCTTCCACTATTCCAAAATGCAGGATTTGGCGGCGGAATGTTTAGAAATGGAAAGAGGCGTTTCAGGTTCGTTAACAAGATTAGAGGCGGTAGAATTTAAAATCAAGAAAAAAGAAGAAGACTTGAAAATTTTGGAAGAACGATACAGCCAATTGCAAAAAGAATTGGAATCTAAAAAATCTGAAGATTTAATTGTAAAAGAATCCGATTTTCTAGGTTTTCAGAAAATAAAAATGGGTAAAACCATTGAGAACTACAAAAAGGCAATCAAAACGAATAATATTCAACTTCTTAAAAACAAAACAGAACTGGAATCCAAAGAGAAACAAATAGCAGAACTCAATACCAAAATTGAAAGTCTAAAAAAAGAAGTTTTCCTTTTCAAAAGCAAAAACTCCGCTCTCTTAACCAATGAAACTTTTTTTGCTGTTGAAAAGAAAAAATATTTGGAATCAGTAGAGAATACCCTTAAAAAAGCGATTCTGCAAGAAAGTATAAAAATCCCGAATCTGCAAAATCTAAACGATACTGAAAGAAAAGATAAAATGATAGAAATACTTGAAAAAATTTCAAAGGATAATAATATTCCCATTTCAGCTTTTGAAGAGGTTTTTGGGGATTCTAAAAAATCAGCCCAATTTTTTAAAATATTGAGTCGGGAAAATAATGAGCAAGAGCAAAGATGGGTTGTTAAATCAAAAAGATAATAAAAGATTAAAGTTTCTTAGATACATTTTATAACATATAAAGGTAGTAGAAACAAATTTAAAGTTTTGAAGTTTCTAACTTTTTTAATAAAATGATATGATAATTTTGTTATGATATTTATAGAGTGAAATGCAACTAAAAAGTTACAATTTAGTATCTTTGAACTTTAGTTGTGAAAATATGAAAATAGGAATTTTGATAAGAGATGCTCGAAAAAGAAAAAAACTAACCCAAGAGCAACTGGCTCAAAAGGTTGGAAAAAAAGAAGTTATATTTCTAGAATTGAGAGTGATGAAACTTATAGTATAAACATCAAGACTTTGACGGAAATTGTAGAAAAAGGATTAGATGGAGAATTAAAAATAAAATTTTAGTATGACTTTTAATGAAGACTCTCGAGTAAAAATTCCAGCGATACTGCATTTGTGCAGATTAGGATATACTTATATCCCCAAAAGCAAACAAGATAGACTGGAAGACAATAATATTTTTCCTGATATTTTTAAACGTTCTATATCTAAAATTAATCCTGATATTTCAGAAGACGAAGTACAGCGTTTATTGACTGATGTATCATTGAAAATCAATTATGATGATTTAGGAAGAGAGTTTTTCCGAATGTTAATGAATACTTCAGGAACAAGGTTAATTGATTTTGAAAAATTCAATAATAATGAATTTCACGTTACCACTGAATTGACTTGCAAAAAAGGAGACGAAGAATTCAGACCAGATATTACGGTTTTAATCAATGGGATGCCTTTGGTTTTTATTGAGGTGAAAAAACCAAATAACAGAGAAGGAGTTATTGCAGAGCGTAATAGAATCAATAGGAGATTTGCTTTAAAAGACTTCAAAGCTTTTACGAACATTACGCAATTGATGTTGTTTTCTAACAATATGGAGTATGAAGATGGAGTAGTAGAACCTGTTATGGGAGCTTATTACGCCACACCTTCAAAAGATGGGGTAATGTTTAACTATTTCCGAGAGGAAGAATTATTGAATTACACGCATCTTCTAAAACCAGAAAATGAAGAGCTGGAAAATCTCGTCTTAAAAGATAATAATATTGTTGCGATTAAATACACAGATGAGTTTAAAGTCAATAAAAATTACGAAACGCCAACCAATAGAATCATCACATCATTATTGTCTAGGGAACGATTGGCATTCTTTTTACAGTTTGGAATTACCTATGTAGAAAGAACGAATAGAGAAGGAAAAATTTTGATTGAAAAACACATTATGCGTTATCCGCAGTTTTTTGCTTCTAAAGCTATTACTCAAAAACTGGATGAAGGCATTAAAAAAGGAATTATTTGGCACACACAAGGAAGTGGCAAAACTGCTTTGGCGTATTACAATGTAAAATACCTTTCACAATATTACCAAAAGAAAAACACCATTGCAAAATTCTATTTCATAGTAGATAGAATAGATTTAGCGATACAAGCTCAGACTGAATTTCGTTCAAGAGGTTTGTCTGTGAAAATGGTAAATTCTAGAACTGAATTTATACAAGACATTAAAAAAGCGAGCGCTATTCTCAACAGTACAGGAGAACAGGAAATAACGGTAGTAAACATTCAGAAATTTTCTGATGACAGCACCGCTCTAGAATCTTTTGATTATGATTTGAATATCCAGAGAGTTTATTTCATAGACGAAGCACACAGAAGTTACAATCCTAAAGGTAATTATTTGGTGAATCTTTTGCGTTCAGACAAAGACGCCGTAAAAATAGCCTTAACAGGAACACCACTTTTGCGAGAAGTTGCCAAAGAATATGATTCTAAAACGCTTTTTGGCGATTACATTCATAAATATTACTATAATCGTTCTATTGCAGATGGTTATACCTTAAGACTGATAAGAGAAGGAATTGCCACTACTTACAAAATGCAAATGCAAGATGTAATGGAGCAAATTAAAATTCTGAAAGGCGAAATTTCTAAAAGCGAAATCTTTGCTCATCCTAAGTTTGCTGAACCTATGCTAGAATATATTCTGAATGATTTAAAAGATTTCAGAAAAAAGGATGAAACGATAGGCGGAATGGTAGTCTGTGACACTTCTGAACAAGCCAAAGAACTTTTTGAGCAATTTGAAAAAATCTACGGTAAACAGGAGTTTGATTATACCTTGGTGCGTGAAGAAAGAGCAAAATATGGAAACAATACGCCATTGAAAGCCAGTCTTATTCTGCACGATGTAAATTCTAAAAAAATTAGAGAGGACGAAATTAAAGCCTTTAAAAATGGCGATATAGACCTCTTGTTTGTCTATAATATGCTCTTAACTGGTTTTGATGCACCTCGTCTCAAAAAACTGTATTTAGCAAGGGTAGTCAAAAATCATAATCTTTTGCAGACTTTAACTCGAGTAAACCGACCGTATAAAAAACACCGATTCGGTTTTGTGGTCGATTTTGCAGACATTACCAAAGAATTTAAAGAAACTAACGAAAACTATTTCCAAGAGTTGCAACAGGAATTAGGCGATGAAATGCAGAATTACAGCAACCTATTCAAGTCGAAAGAAGAAATAGAACACGATGTTTTAGAAATCAAAGAAAAACTTTTTCAGTATGATATAAAAAATGCTGAAAACTTCCGTCTGCAAATGGACGATATTAAAGATAAAAAGCAATTGGCAGACCTCATCAAAGTATTGCAAAATGCCAGAGAACTTAAAAATATCATCCGATTACAAGGCGAAGATGAGTTGTTAGATTTATTAGATTTCTACAAACTCAATCAGTTGCTTAAAGAAGTTCAGAGAAGATTAGACACGCTGAATTTGGTGGACAGCATCAACAATGAAAACGATAACACCAACCTTATCAACACGGCTTTAGAAGATATTTTCTTCCAGTTTACCAAGATTTCGGAAGAAGAAATGATTTTGGCAGACCAACTCAGAAATCAGCTCAGACAAACCCGAGAAGAATTGCAACGCAATATAGACCCTGCCGATCCAGAATTCGTAACCCTGAAAGAAGAGCTTGAACGTATTTTCAAAAATAAAAATCTAGATGAGGTGAACCAAGAAGATATGCGAGACAACATCCATATTCTCAGCAGAATTTATGACGAAGTAAGAGAACTCAATCGTAAAAATGCACTGCTAAGAGCCAAATATGAAAACGACGAAAAATACGCCAGAATTCACAAAAGATTGGTAGATAACCCAACCATTAATGCTAAAGAAATACAAATTTACGAGGCACTTTTAGGAACGAAAACCATCATAGACGATATTTGTCTGCACAATGTAGAATTGGTGAAGAATGAAACCTATTTTAACCAAGAAGTAATGAGCATTGTGATACAAAATTTTATAGACCAACAGAAAATAAAATTAGACGCTCAAACTACAGAAAACATCAATAATCTTATTGTAAAAGAATACAAACAACAATATACTTACAACTAATATATAATGACGGAGATACAGTTTATCACGCAAACCAAAACTTTAATAGACGGACTCAAAAGCGTTTGCGCCAACTACGGACTGGGAAATGATGCCAGTGAATTCAATATTATTTCGCAGGTTTTTTTATACAAATACCTGAACGATAAATTTATCCACGAAGCCAAAAAACACAATGAAGATTTGGCGAATGCAGAAGATTTTCAGAAAGCCTATGAAAATTTAAGCGAGGAAGACAAAAAATTTCTCTTCTTTAGAATAGGAAACAAAGCCGCCAAACTGCAACCCGAACAATTAATTACCTATTTGTTCAACAATTCTAACCAGCCCAATTTTGGCGATGCCATTTTTGATGGTACGCTTAGAAGCATCAGTGCAGAGAATATCGATATTTATTCCGTAAGTTCTGCAACGGGTGTTAAAGATAAAATGTTTGATGACATCAGTCTGTTTATTCGAGATGCTTCTCAACGAGATGCTTTTTGCCGTGCTTTGCTCAATAAACTGGTGAATGTAAGTTTCGAGAAAATGTTTACCGAGAAATACGATTTCTTTGCCACCATTTTTGAATATCTGATTAAAGACTACAACAGTGATAGTGGTGGTAAATATGCAGAATATTACACACCTCACGCTGTAGCCAGAATTATGGCAGCTATTCTCGTGAACGAAGAAGTAAAAAGTGCCAAAGTATATGATCCGAGTGCAGGTTCGGGAACTTTATTGATGAATATTGCACACGCCATTGGCGAAAAAAACTGCACCATTTATTCCGAAGATATTTCCCAGAAATCTGCCAATATGCTCAGACTGAATCTCATTCTGAATAACTTACAACATTCTATCCCGAATATTATTAAGGGAAATACCATTTTGCAACCTGCACATCTCGAAAAAAAGTTCGATTATATTGTTTCTAATCCGCCTTTTAAATTAGATTTTTCAGATTATCAGGCAGACCTTACCAAAGACAGTTTTAAAGAACGTTTTTTTGCAGGCGTTCCCAATATCCCGAAAAGCAAAAAAGAATCGATGGCGATTTATCTGTTGTTTATTCAGCATATTATGTACAGTCTGGATACCAAAGGTAAAGCTGCCATAGTAGTACCTACAGGTTTTATCACCGCACAAGGCGGGATTGAAAGAAAAATAAGAGAAGCACTGATAGAGCGCAATTGGTTGCGAGGAGTAGTAAGTATGCCGAGTAATATTTTTGCGAGTACAGGAACCAATGTTTCTATTGTATTTATAGACAAAGAAGCCGACAGCGAAAAGATCGTGTTGGTAGATGCCTCTAAACTGGGACAAACCATCAAAGAAGGCAAAAACCAAAAAACGGTACTTACTGCAACAGAAGAACAACGCATTATAGATGCGATGAACCAAAAAAAAGCCGAAGAAGATTTTTCTGTAGTGGTAACCAAAGAAGAAGTGATGGCTAAAAACTACAGCTTTTCTGCGGGGCAATATTTTGAGGTGAAAATAGAATATATAGAAATTACCGCAGAAGAATTTGCGCAGAAAATGCAAAATTTTGAAAACAATTTGGGACAATTGTTTGCAGAAGGAAATGAATTGGATAAGAAGATTTTGGAGAATTTAAAAGGGTTGAAGTATGAGTGAAATTATTTTTTCAAAAGAATATTGTAGTAATATTTTTGATGGAACACACGATTCTCCAAAACCTTGTGAAATTGGAGTTCCTCTTATTACTTCAAAAAATATTGTGAATGGTTGTTTAGATTTTAATGGAGCATATAATATTTCTTTAGAAGATTATAATAAAATACAGAAAAGAAGTGCTGTATCTAAATGGGATATCATTTTTAGTATGATAGGTTCAGTTGGTGAAGTTTATTTAGAGAAGAATGATAATATTAATTACGCAATAAAAAATGTAGGAGTTTTATCTTGTAAAGATGAATATAAGGCAAAATGGCTATATTACTATTTAAAAACTCCTTTTGCAAAATCATATATAAAATATTCACTTGCTGGTGCAGTTCAAAAGTTTTTATCATTGGGAAAGCTCAGAGATTTTCCAATTTTTCAATATGATATTACTAAAAATAAAAATTTAGATTTTTTATCCGCTTTAGATGATAAAATAGAACTCAACAACCGTATCAATGCAGAACTGGAAGCAATGGCAAAAACGCTGTATGATTATTGGTTTGTACAGTTTGATTTTCCAAATGAAGAAGCAAAACCCTACAAATCTTCCAGCGGAAAAATGGTGTACAACGAAACCCTGAAAAGAGAAATTCCTGAAGGGTGGGAAGTGAAGAATATTAAAGAGGTTTGTGATATTATTGACTGTTTACATTCAAAGAAGCCTGAATATAAATTTGAAGATGAAAACTTTTACTTGTTGCAACTAGAAAATTTATTAGATAATGGTTTAATTGATATATCTAAAAAATATTTTGTAAGTGAAGTTGATTATAAAAATTGGACAAATCGAATAACTGTAAAGGAAAACGATATTTTATTTACAAATGCAGGAAGAGTTGCACAAACTACACAATTGTCTAAAGAAATAGTTAGTGGTATTGGTAGAAATATTACAGCTGTTAGACCTATTAATATTTCTCCAACTTTCTGTTTCCTTTCTATTAATAGTTACGATGTTCAAAAGCAAATTTTTAATAATATTGATCAGGGAGCATTTTTTCAAAGTTTTAATGTTAAAGGAATAAAGCTTTTAAACTTTATTGTTCCCCCAAAACACGTTCAAGTAAATTTTGAAAAAATTGTATATAATATAAGAAGAAAAAGAGAGTTAAACTTAAAACAAAACCAAGAACTCTCTGCGTTGCGAGATTGGCTCTTACCGATGCTGATGAATGGGCAGGTGAAAGTGGGGGAAATAATTTTGTGATAATTTATAAACATTTAAGTAAAATTATAAATACAAGTGAAAGAATTAACAATTGAAGATGTTAAATTAGTAACAAAGACAGCTGGAACTCCTGTTAGAGAACCAGAAAGAAGTGAACTTAAAAAAATATATTCTAAACTTGAGTATGTTTGCCAAAATTTACCCAAAGATAAATTTAATTATAAAATTCGAAAAGACCCTAGAAATCAAGGTGGTGGATTTAAATATTTTCAGGATTATTTATGGGCAAAAATTTTCCCTAAAGAATTTGAAAATGAAGTTTGGAATAAACTTGCTATCATTTTAGGCATTGCAAATAATACATTGCATCTTCATATAATGGGAATTGGGAAATACCAAGATTTACATGCTTCAAAAATTGCAAGTAATTCTAGTTGGGAAGAACTTGATTTGTCAAATTTACAATATCATTCACTTGTAAAAAGAATTGAATATTTTTATGAAAAAAATCGCAATTTATTTGTAGATACAGCTTATCAACTAGGATTGAAAAATTTTAAACAAATAAAATCAGAAATTGAAGTGCAAAAACTTAAAAATATTTTAGAATACAAAAAACAAATCATCTTACAAGGCCCTCCAGGAACAGGTAAAACTAGGGAAGCAAAGTTGATTGCAAAAGAAATGTTAGGACTTGCACCTACAGATGATTTAAAAGACAACGAGCAGTTTAAGCTCATACAATTCCACCCAAGTTATACTTACGAAGATTTTGTAAGGGGAATTGTAGCAGAGTCAAAAGATGATAAAATTGAGTATAAAAATGTAAATAAAACTTTGGGTGAATTTGCAGAAGTCGCTTTGAAGAATTATACAACAAGTAAAGAAACTGGTATTGATAATAATTTAGATTCTTGGATTGACACTCAATTTGAATTATTTAAAGAAGATATTAAAGCACAACTTCCCGAAAATGAAATTCCATTGTCAGGAGATATTACAATTTATGACGTAGCTGATAATTCTTTCAAATATGGTAAAAATTGGAAAACAGCTTCGCATATTTTATTTGGAGAATTTAAAAGTCTTGTACGTGCAGTAATAAAAAATGAAATAGAATTATCTAATAAACAAATGGATAAAGAAAAATTCAGGCATGCACATTATAGATATACTTACTACAATGCATTACTGGAAAAGTTTTTTCAAGAATATAAATATGAATCTAGTGGAGAATTAATTAAAGAAAAAAAATACATCCTTGTAATAGATGAAATTAACAGAGCTAATTTATCTTCTGTATTAGGAGAGCTAATTTATGCTTTAGAATATAGAAACGAATCTGTACATTCACCTTATGGCATAAAAGATGAAAATAATAAGGTGAAAACAGAATTAATTCTTCCACCTAATCTTTATATCATCGGCACGATGAACACCGCAGACCGAAGTGTAGGTCATATTGATTACGCCATTAGAAGAAGATTTGCTTTTGTGGAGGTATTGCCAGAAAAATTAGAAGATAACGACGAAATATTTTTTAATACCTCTGATTTTATTGATGTTGCAAAATTATTCATTAGAGTTGGAGAAGATCAAGTATTAGATTTTGAAAAAGCAGAAAATTCTGATTTCTTGTCAGATGATTTTTCAGCAAAAGATGTTGCTCTAGGACACAGTTATTTTATAGCAGAAAAAAAGAAAATTTCGGAAGATAACAAGCAGGAATACTTTAATATGAAAATGAAATATGAAGTGATTCCTATTCTCAACGAATATCTAAAAGATGGTGTTTTCAATGAAAAAGCAATGGTTAAAATAAAAGAAATTGAACAACGATTCGCTTA
>JAYRDY010000018.1:11472-18261 GCA_041909215.1 Cloacibacterium sp.
TTAGACTTATAAGACTTTACGAACACTGGGGACAAGTAATTGAACATCTTGAAATTAAAAAAGGATTATATTTCAAGAAAGATAATAATTGTCCTGTTTTTCAATATGAGAATAAGACAGAAAATGATGTTCAAAACTGTACCATAAAAGCTAATTATTATATTGGAGTGGGAACAATTCCCAATGGTCATCATATTTTTATTTCTCCAAAAGTAAATAGTAAGCTTCTAAAGCTTATTCATGAAAATCTAGATGATGAAAATCTAGATAATGCAGTAAAAGCCAAGATTGAAAATGAAGATGAGATAAAGTCATTACCAGAAGTAGATGTTGTAAAAATACTTTCTGAAATAGTTAAGCTTCCTAATGTAACCAAAGAAATATCAGCACTTTTAGATATTGACTGGAACGCTACTGAAATAGAAGTAGATCATTTGGAGAACGATTATTTATCTCCTTTTTTGGTTCTACAATTTTTATATGTAATGAAAACAATTGTTAAGAAAGGACTGAAAAAATCTTATTATACTGTAGAAGAAAATCTGAACAGCAGGATAAAAGGTAAAATTTTAGTTCCACAAACAATAAAATTAAATCATCTTAAGAATAGAGTAACCAATACCTATTGTAAATATCAGGAATTTGGTTTCAATAGTGTTGAAAACCAATTTTTAAAAAAAGTGTTGGAATTTGTGAAAAACTACCTGTCAGCTAACAAAGAACTGTTATCATCAGCGAATTCAGAAATCCATCATACTTTAAATTATATTTCTTCTGCATTTGATTTGATTACTCCGCTAGAAAATATAAGAGAAATAAAAAGTGTAAAGCACAATAAGTTTTACAAAGAATACAAAGATGCAATACAGATAGGAGAGCTTATTCTAAAAAACTTTTCTTACTCCATTACTAAATCAAATAAGACCAAAAGAAAAACACCACCTTATTGGATAGACATGAGCCGTTTATTTGAATTGTATGCTTACAAAAGATTATTAGAGAATTCAGAATATAGCCAAATTAAATACCATTGGAAAACCTTTGGAAATGAAGTAGATTTCATCGGTTTTTATAAAAATTCTAAAAAAGAAAATGTTTCACCAGTAATCATTGATGCTAAATA
Organism: Cloacibacterium sp.; assembly: GCA_041909215.1. Taxonomy (GTDB): domain Bacteria; phylum Bacteroidota; class Bacteroidia; order Flavobacteriales; family Weeksellaceae; genus Cloacibacterium. The sequence continues at coordinate 12,596 of JAYRDY010000018.1, forward strand.
TAAATTGCATTATGATAATAGTAAAGAACATCAGGATATGAGACAAGTTGCTGGTTATTCAAGATTAAAAAAAGTGTATGACTATTTTTCTGATAAAGTAAATAATAATCAAATTATCGATTGTCTTATCATTTATCCTACGCTTGATAAAGATAAAGAACTTAAAATATCTGAAATAAAAGCCTATCAAAGTATTTATAAAATGGGGATTTGTTTACCAATAAAAAACAGCGTTTAAATATTTATAAACGCTGTTTTATTTTTTACTTATCGTTGGGTTTAATGCCATAACCAATAATAATATCTTTAAAATCATCTTTTAATTCATACCTTGCAGTAATATTGCTTACTCTAAAATGTCTAATTTTACCATCTCTTAAAAGACAATTGGCAATTACAAATTTAACTTCATTATCTTCGTCTTCAGTTACAAAATCTTCTACTTTACAGTTTGTAATAATTCGACTTGTAATCTTTCCTTTTTTATCTAAATATTCAATTTTGTAAAATTTATCTCTTTTCCATTCCAAATCTAGTGGATTGTTATACTTGCTATTTGAGTAATTTGGAAATTCTGAAGTGATGAATTGTTTAAATTCTTTATTTGAATTTTCGGCTATTAAATTATCAATAAGGTTACTCTCTACTTTATTATTAATCAAGTTTTTAAAGAAAACTTTTATTGTATGATTTTGAATTACAACATCATTCAACTCAAGAATGTAATTATTAAAATTGTTTTTTGTTCCTTCTAATATAATATTTTCATCATTTTTTATTACAAATACGGTTTTTCTAGCAATACCATCTCGTATAATTTCTAATTTTTTATCATCAAAATTAACTATTTGCAGAATGTTGTAAGGTATAATTTCTTCTGAAAAAGTTTGCTTAATAGGATTGAACCATTTGCATTTTAAAAGAAATTTACAAGACACCCTTTTAATTTCTCCATTTTTGGGATTGACTCTGTCTTTATTGAAATTTTGATTTTCAACTACGTCAAGTACTGTCATAACAGGAGGTAAGAATTCTAAAAAAGCTTGAGTCTTATTAATGTCTTCTTCTTTGGTTCTTGACCAAGTTGTTTTCTTTTTACTTAGTTCTAAGTCAGCGGATTTTAAAACTACAAGATTGTCTTTATACTTTTTTAATAAACTTACTTTATCTTCAGTTTTTGTGACTTTTTCTTGATTGGTTTCAATATCAGAATCTATTTTTTTTATTTCATTTTGTTTGAACCACTGTTTTTCAAATGAAGAAGTTTTAGAAGAATAGAAATAACATAGATATTGATTGGGTAACTTTTTTACTTTATTAGTTTCTGTGTCTACTTCTTCGGATTCAGTATCATAAGAATTAGATTTTAAAACTTCAGAAATGACCATAATGGGAGGAGTGTTATCAACAAAGGCTCCAATTAAAGATTCATTAAAAATATTAAAAGGGTGAGACTTTAGAGATACTAAATCCCCAATGTTTAATTTGTCCATGATGTTAGTTTTTTTTATATTTGTTTACCTTGTGGTAAGTTGATTTTTTACAATTGGTAAGGACTACAGGACTTTTAGTCTTACTGCTTTATGCAGGATTGAAGTTTGCAAAGCAGCACTAATTCTACAATAAATATTAGTGAAGCTACAGCAAATTTACGAATTTCTGAATTAAGAAGCAACATTATAAATTTGGATATTATTATCATAAGTTTAATGGGGTTTACTGTTAGTTTAGATTCTAGTTTACGAAAAAAACAATGACTCAATAATTGGGTACTAGTCCGCTCTTAGGAGGTTTATGTAAAATAAATATCACTATTGCTAGAAACTTGTCACAAGGCTTTTATTATGATTCAAAAAAACGAAATGCCAACTTGGATGAAAACTAAGGGATATATTCATGTCTCTAAAAGTTTACGCATTTCTGAAAACTGGAAAAGCTACAAATCCAAAATTGAAAACCCAGCTTTTGTTGCTAATTATGCTTTTTACCCTCTTTTGCATTCCATTATCCGTGAAAGAAAATTTAAAAAGGTTGATTCTTCTAAACATCTTAATAAAACATTAAGAACTCATAATTTTAAACTAGAAAAGGGAGGCAATGAAAAGACTGCTAAAAATAGACCTCTACATTACGCAAGTCATTTTGATGCTCTAATTTATGGTTATTATGCAAGTTTGATAAGTGAAAAATATGAGAATGAACTCAAGAAAAATAATGAACTAAATGAATCTGTAAATGCTTATAGGAAAATAAAAGTTTCATCTACATCGGAAAAAGGTAAAAGTACTATTCATTTTGCAAATGAAGTATTTGAAGAAATAAAAAGGAGAGGAGAAACGGAAGAAGTTGGTGTTTTAACTTTTGATATTAAAAGTTTTTTTTCAAAACTAGATCATTCTATATTAGAGAAGAGATGGGCAAATATTATGGGTTTTAATGAGCTCCCAAAAGACCATAAAAATGTTTTTAAATCTTGTACACAATTTAGGTATATATTAAAAGATGATTTAAGAATTGGAAATGTTAAATCTGGTAGAAGAAAAGGATTTGATGAAAAAAAGCTTTGTAATATTAGAAAATACAAAGGTTATAAATGTTTCTTTGAGGATAATAAAGATTTTAGAGAACATATTAAATCGGGAAAATTAAGGATTTATAAAAATCCTTTTTATCATAATAAAGTTAATGTAGGTATTCCACAAGGACTGCCAATTAGTGCAGTTTTAGCAAATTTATATCTTTTAGAATTTGACAAAAAAATTATTGAGAATATTGTATTGAAAGAGAAAGGTTTCTATAGAAGGTATTCAGATGACATTATTCTTATTTGTAATGTGAACTCATTAGAAAAAAATAAAAACTATATTGAAAACTTAATTAAAGAGAGCAATCTTGAAATAAGTACTGAAAAGACAGAAAAATTTATTTTCAAAAATACAGAATACAATTTAAGTAATGAAAAGCGTCTTACATCTTTTAAAATTCAAGAAAAAAAAGAAATTAAAGATGCACCATTAATCTATTTAGGTTTTGAATTTCGAGGTTATAATGTATGTATTAAATCTACAAATGTTGCGAAGTTCTATAGAAGATTAATAAGTATAGTTAAAAGAAGAGCTAAAAGAGCTAAAAAAAATAACAATCCAATGATTCCAAAAGCTATTTTTAAAAATCAAGTTAAAAAGCTTTACAAAAGACCTCTAAGGCAATTGGATAATGAACATAATGAAATAAAACAAGTCTTTAGAAAGAAAACATTTTTAGTTAAAAATGAAAAAGGAGAATTTGATTTGATTTCAAAAAAAGTAGATATAAAAAAACAATCTAATTATTTTAGTTATTTAAATAGATGTGTTATAATATTTGATTCAAAATTGTTTATACATCAGCACAGAAAGAAAAAGCATATTTTGAATTCTGCAATTAAAAAGTATTTAGTTTAGAATATAAAATTTGTTAAAGTCATCTAACCTGAAAAAATATCAAGCCTTCAAATTGATAATCATAAAATCATAAAATTAAGTTTAAGGATTTTTGTAATTTTATTGAGTATAAAATAACCAAAAATGAAACCCATCAAAGTAACTCGCAAACCCAGAAAATGCCAAAAGTGTGGTAAAACTACCGTAGTAAAAATACTCTACGGAGAACCTACTCCAGAAGCAGGAGAATGGGAGAGTGCTGGTAAAGTATTTTTAGGCGGTTGCATCATAAATGAAAAAAGTCCAGATTGGGCGTGTACAAATTGTAAGGTAGAATACATTAAAGTTAAATAATGCATCAATACAAAGTAGCTTTGCTAGAAGACAATAAGAAGCAATTAGAAAAATTAGAATCTTACCTTACCAAAATTCCCAAAGTAGAGTTGGTACTGGTAAGTACAAGTTCTGATGATTTTTTTGAACAGCTGAAAAATAAACATATCGAGATTTTACTTGCAGATTTGGATTTGGGAAATGATAGTATGACAGGGATGGAGGTAGCACAAGAGCTTAAAATACCTGTATTTTTTGCCAGTGTAAATACAGCAGACTATGTAGAAAATATGGAGCATTTAAAAAGAGATGCCGAAATTTGTATTGACCATATTACCAAACCTTTTAATGAAGAACAATTTACCAAAAGCTTTAAAAGATTTCTAAAAGAAGTAGAACTTTTTTCTAACCAACAATATGTTTATTTGGATTTTAATAAATCCAAAAGAAATAAAATCCTTATCGATGATATTGTTTATTTAAGTTCCGACAAGCAAAATGGTTCCCAATCTAATAATAAACAAATCCATTTCATAAATCGCACTTCTGAAACTTTAGTTGACTTTTCATTTTCTAAAATGACAGAAAAAGGGTTTCCTACGAATCAGTTCGTTACCATACACAAGTCTTTTAGAGTAAATAAAAAATACATGATGCATTATCATACTAAGTCAGACGAGTTAGAGATTAAAGTGTATGATAAAGAAAAAAAGACAAAAACCGTCAAATTGTCAGTGTCAGAAAACTATCAAACTGTCATTAAAAAAATAATGAGTTAGGGATTTCATTACTCATTTTACCGCTGTTATTATTGCGTTCTCCATGATATGATTGGGGAACGCATTTTTTTATTTTGTGGAATTTTTATTGATGTTAATATTTCATAACAAAAGTTAAAAAATGTTAAAATAAATAATGGAAACAAAAAACAATTTAAAAAAGAGAACCAACTTTGTAAAAAACGGTAACAGTGTATTAGATTCTTATATGAATAAAGAATTAGGAATTCTGATGAAAAAATTTGAAAATGACTTTAAAGAAAAATTGAAATCAGATTATTTTTCTATAAATCAAGAATTAGAATCCTTAAAAGCTGAAAATAAAGATTTAAGAAAACATCTATTTCAGTTAAAAGATAAAATACAAAGAATAAGAAATTATAAAACCATTAGCATTAATATCCAAAATGGAGAGCATATCAAGGATTTGGGGAAACAGCATTTCCAATTTGAAAAATTATCAAAATACGTGCAAACCAAAAACAATATTTTTTTAGTGGGTTCCGCTGGTTCTGGTAAAACCACTGCCGCCAGAAATATTGCAAAAGCTCTTAATATAAAATTCTATTTTACGGGAGCTATTAATAGTGAATATAAATTAACAGGTTTTATAGATGCACAAGGAAGGATTGTAAATACAGAATTTAGAAAAGCATATGAACATGGTGGATTATTTCTGTTTGATGAAATAGATGCAAGTTTTCCACAAGCAATTTTAGCTTTTAATGCCGCATTAGCAAATGATTTTATGGACTTCCCAGATAAAAAAGTACCTAAGCATAAAAACTTCTATTGTATTGCAGCTGCTAACACTTTCGGAACTGGAGCAGACAGACAATATGTTGGTAGAAATCAATTAGATGCAGCAACTTTAGATCGTTTTATAACCTTTAATTGGGAAATTGACGAAACTTTAGAACATGAATTGGCAAATAATCACGAATGGGTAAATTATGTTCAAAAAGCGAGGAAAGCAGCATCGAAAATAGGAGAGCGACATATCATTAGTCCAAGAGCATCTATGCAAGGGGCAGATTTACTTAGAATCGGGATTGATAGAAAGGAGGTAGTAAAAGATGTTGTATGGAAAGGTCTTGATGCTTCCAGGATTCAAATGATTAAAAAGAATATG